>VRUK01000039.1 GCA_019456195.1 Planctomycetota bacterium
TCGTGTTCTTGAAGCGGTTCGGTGGATGCAGAATGCCATAGCTGATGATAAGCAAATCGTTGCGGACGGCAGGCAGGTCAAACATGTCAGCAAACTGGACAGAGATAAACTGTGCGCCTGTTACAAGAAGGGGTGAGAGTTCTGCGGCCAGAAATTGGGATAAGCCGTATGTTTAAGAGGCCGAGTTAGAAGGAATAACGTAACGCTACACTGGGGGCACATTTGTACAAGGAGTCAGAAATGGAAACGAAAAAGAAGAAGAAAGGCCTGCTGGCAATAATATGGGAGTCTATGACCAAGACTGGCGGATGCTGCGGTCCCGGAGAAACCTGCTGTGGTCCGGAAAATAAAAATGACGAGAAAACCGTTGAAAAGAAAGACGCAGAAAAATCTTGTAACTAAGAAGAAGTGCAGTTTAGCGAGTACTGAGTGTATGTTTTTCAAAACACTCCTTTTCTGCTTGATGGGAGATTTTTACCATTAGCAAAAACGAACATGATAAGGTTGCCAAATACAGGGAAATAGCAGTGCTAAGCATTGTTCCTGGCATTGTCGGCATTCTGATTTTAGTGAGCTGGGCCCTGGCTTACCGGGAAATTGGTCCAACGTTTGTGAATGCTGGATTAGCTCTTGTTGCTACCCTATTTGGTGGTTATTTGCGATTTGTCGCTGGATTCAAAGACATCTTCAATCGAAAAATAACCGTCAATGTATTTGTCACTGTTGCCCTGGTTGCTACCGTTGCAATTGGTGAGTTCAGGGCAGCAGCAATCATCGTGTTCATCATGGCAATGGCAGGTGCACTGGAATCCTATACTCTCGATAAGACTCATAGGAGCATAAGGGCCCTGCTGAACCTTGCCCCAAAAATGGCAACGGTACGACGCGGCGGAAGTAAGGAAGAAGTTGTCGTGTCTGCCAGCGAAGTTCAGGTCGGGGATGTAGTAGTTGTCAGACCTGGAGGACGTATTCCAATCGATGGAATCGTAGTAGCCGGAGAAAGTTCTGTTAACCAGGCTCCAATTACCGGAGAGTCAATGCCGGTTGAGAAGCTTAAGGGTAGCGAAGTATTTGGCGGAACTCTGAACGAAACGGGTCGGCTTGAAATTAAGACTACCAAGGTTGGCCAAGACACAACATTATCCAAAATAGTCCATCTTGTGGAACAAGCGCAGGGGACAAAGGCTCCCATTCAGAATATTGCCGACCGCTTCACTGTATGGTTTCTGCCCACAGTGCTGGTAATTGCATTCATAGCATTTTTGACATCTGGCGATATTAAGGTTGCCGTATCGGTTCTTTTGGTTGCTTGTCCCTGTGCCTTTGCCATTGCCACCCCAACAGCTGTAACTGCCGGGATATCCAATATGGCCCGCCATGCAGTACTTATCAAAGGAGGTATATTCCTGGAACTGGCAAAAAAAATAGATGTTCTTCTTGTGGATAAGACCGGCACATTCACTCTCGGAAAGCCAAAAGTAGTCGAAGTGGTCGCCTTTGACGATATGTCAGAAGTAGAGGTCCTGCGTCTAGCTGCAATAGCCGAGAAGTATTCTGAACATCCTTTAGCCAGATCGGTTACGACCCGTGCAAAAGAATGTGACATCACAGTTCCTGATCCTTATGAGTTTAATATCGAAGTTGGAATGGGTGTTACCGCCCAGTTGGACGGTAAGAAGATATTAGTAGGTAAAAATAGGTTTCTGCGGGATAAAGGCGTCAGTATTACCGAGTACATTGAGCAGGCGGTTTCAGAACAGACTGAACAGGGCAGAACCGCAATTCTTATAGCCAACAACATGAAACCAGTAGGCCTGATTGCTATCGCTGACGAGATTCGTTCTCAGACTCCTCATGCTATCGCATCTTTGAAGGCCATGGGTGTTAAGAACATTACAATGCTCACCGGAGACAATCATAAAGTAGCCAAAGCTGTAGCAGAAGAAATCGGAGTTGATGATTTTCAGGCCGAACTTCTTCCGGAACAAAAATTACAATTTGTCGAAAAGCTGCAAAAACAGGGACATATTGTCGGTATGATTGGTGATGGCATCAACGATGCTCCGGCACTGGCGTTAGCTGATGTTGGAATTGCTATGGGTGCGGCCGGCACAGATGTGGCGGTTGAAACAGCAGATGTAACTTTGATGAATGATGATCTATTACGGGTTGTAAACTTCATGGGGATGTCGAGGAAGGTTCTGCTGCGTATTAAGCTCAATATTTTATTTTCCATTATATATAACGTTATAGGGCTTGTTTTGGCGAGCCTTGGGATGCTCACGCCTGTTTTGGCAGTTATTTTTCAAGAGGCCGGTTGTGTTACGGTAGTTTTAAGTTCGACGTTGCTATTGTGGTCTAAAACAGGGTCGCTGCAAAAATGACGATAACGGCAGTCTTTCTGTCGCAGCCCTAACTGTTGAAAATGCCGTGAGAGGGAATGTTTCGCAGTGTGCGTAACGATTACAGGATACTTATTGCGATTTTAATCTCTTTTAGAAAGGATGTTAAAATGAATGATGATAAAGAACAGGTTAGTAGCAAAGAAAATGCGGGTGACTTCCAGCCGTGCTGTGAAGGAGGTAGTTGCTGCCCGTCAGAGTCTAATAGTGCAGGCAAAAGCTGGAAGATTGTGGTATTTATCATTATTGTGCTTGCAGCCGGGGTAGTTTTGGCGCGTTCGTTTATCAGAAAATCAGATTCGGTCACAGAGCAGGGTACGTTTGTCGCAATCCAATCCGAGGTCAAACTTGATACTCCTTTGCCGCAAATCGCTGAAGCCGCGAAACAAGGTCCCACGGCGTCAAAGGGCGACACAGTGACTCCTGCAGTGGCCAATGAAAAGACAGAGGAAGATGTTTCTGATAAAGCTTCACTCGCTTTATGGGGGTCTGAACTGGATTCCCTGGCTTCACTCAACAAGGCGGCGGCAGACATTGATGCTGTTTTTGTCCTCCTTGCCGCCGATGACCAGGAAAGCAACCAGACCATAATCAAACAGATCGAAGCCGCGGCCCAAAAGATTAAGGCTGGTGGAATTCGCATCTCTGCTTTCAGACTTAAGCAGAGCGCACCCAATTATGCGAACTTTACTAAGCAGTTGTCCACCCCCTGTGTTATTGCTATGGTAAAAGGTGGCGGTCTAAGCGGAGTTTCGGCGGACCAGATCACTGAGACTAAGCTGGTCCAGGCTTTTGTAGCTGCATCGAGGCCGAGTTCAGGCTGTTGCCCGCCCGGCAGTGGAGCTTCATGCCCGTAGTGGAGACCATCAAGTAAAATGGAATGGATTCAAGGAATAATGGTTTGGGCCAGGACCGTACTTGAACAGGTCGGATTCCGGCCCGTGGCCCTGCCCTTAGCGTTTGTTCTCGGACTGGCCAGTGCGGTTGCAAGTGCCTGCTGTACTCTGCCCCTGTTAGGCGCGATAGTAGGCTATTCGGGCACGCGGGAGGACCGTGATCGTCGGGCAAAGTTTCTTGCTGCCCTATTCTTTATGGTGGGGACAACTATAGCGCTCATTATTCTTGGCACTGTGGCAGGCTTTATAGGGCAGGTAGCTCAGGATATAATGGGCAAATATTGGAAGGTGTTTGCCGGGCTGGTTGCGATCTTTGTTGGCCTCGCTGCACTAAAGTTATTGCCATTCAAACTGCCCAAAAGAACTGGCAAAGGCAAGTCGCGACCGAAAGGATTTTTTGGCGCAGCAGTATTTGGACTGGTCATGGGAGGAGGCGTCAGCGTAGCTTCACTGGCCTGCAATCCCGGAATTTACATCGTGTTAGGAGTGGCCGTGTTACAAGGCTACACCTTGTGGACGATAGCGATAACGGCTGCCTATGCAGTGGGATTCAGCTTACCGTTAGCTCTAATTATGCTGGGTGCATCTTTCGGCAAATCGGTGATTAGGGCAAAGAGAACCGAGTCTGCCATACGAATCGTAGGTGGGATTCTGCTTATTATCGCGGGCTTTTATTTCCTGGCAACATTCTAAACCTGGTCGAGAATACAGTGGATATTACTACAAAATAAACTTGTAAGTACAGATCAACATTGTTTATCAAGATAAAACCCCAAGAGTTAACAATAGTAGAACTTATCTGTGTGAGTAATTTAAACAAGATATTTTTCTGGAATTTTCAGGATTTTGCTCGATATTTCCGAACAATATATTACTATGTGAGTATATATACATATTGTAATGTGTATTTAGGAGATTAAATGTTAAGCAGCAGGCAAAAGTTATTATTTGAAAAGCAGGCGGAAATAGCAAAGGCGATTGCACATCCGCTTCGAATAGCGATTGTCGATTTTCTAAAAGACGGCGAGCAGTGTGTCTGCGACATAGCCGGGCATATAGGCTCTGAAAGATCGAATGTTTCACGGCATCTTTCGGTGATGGTTAATGCAGGCCTGTTGGGATACCGCAAAAAAGGGCTAAAGGTCATTTATAAACTCAAGACACCTTGTATCGTGGATTTCTTTTCGTGCATGAGCAGTGTTTTGAAGCAGCAGTTCAGAGATAATGAAAAGTTGTTGAAGGCCTTGTAGCTTGTGGATTTTGTTATGAACTTAAAAGAGAATTGGAAAAAAGTAACAATTATTATCGTGGTATTTCTCGGATGCTATTATCTGCCAGTCGGGAGCGTTCGTTTTGATAATGCGATTAACGAATCGCTGCATCTGGTCAAGTGGTATGCCCGTGAGCACGTTTTGCTGTGTCTGGTGCCGGCCTTTTTTATCGCCGGCGCCATCTCGATTTTCGTCAGTCAGGCGGCGGTAATGAAATATCTCGGTGCAAGGGCAAATAAAGTTATAGCTTATGCCGTTGCATCGGTTTCAGGTTCTATTCTTGCGGTTTGTTCCTGTACGGTTTTGCCGCTGTTTGCGGGTATTTATAAAATGGGGGCCGGTCTCGGCCCTGCCGCTACGTTTCTTTACTCCGGGCCTGCCATCAATGTTCTGGCGATAATTCTGACCGCCCGGGTCTTGGGGCTTGAAATCGGTATTGCCCGCGCAGTCGGGGCAATTGTTTTCAGTGTTGTCATCGGCCTCTCCATGCACTTTATTTATCGCAAAGAAGAACTTGAAAAAGCTAATAGTCAAATGGCTATGCCCGAGCCTCAGGTCAACCGGCCGTTGTGGAAAAATACGCTGTATTTTGCTTCGATGGTTGGAATCCTTGTCTTCGCCAACTGGGCGCGGACTGGAGATGTCAGGGCCGTATTCCTGTGCTGTCCGGGAGGTTTGACCACCTACAAGGTCGAAGGTACTTTAATCAGCCAAACAGAAGATAATGTTACATTTTTGGATACATCCGGGAAAACGCATGAAATATCGGCAGAGCTTCTTCATGACCTCCAGGATGTCCGGAAGAACAAACTTTACGAGTTGATACTCAGGATTCGCTGGATTCTGGTTCTCTTTCTTCTGGCAGGTTTCGGAGTAATGATATTATTGTGGTTCACTAATGACGAACTGCGCCGGTGGTTTGGGGCGTCCTGGGATTTTGCTGTGCAGATACTGCCTTTGCTGCTGGCCGGTGTCCTGATAGCCGGGTTCCTTTTGGGCAGACCCGGACCCGGAAACGAAGGCATCTTACCTGCTAAGTGGGTGAACGCGGCGGTTGGCGGTAACTCAATCTGGGCCAATCTGTTTGCTTCCATTGCCGGGGCTTTCATGTATTTCGCCACCCTCACAGAGATTCCTATCTTACAGGGCCTTATGGGGGCAGGAATGGGAAAGGGGCCAGCTCTGGCTCTTCTTCTGGCGGGTCCGGCTTTGTCGTTACCTAATATGCTCGTAATTCGCTCGGTCATGGGAACGCGCAAGACCATCGTTTTTGTTGTGCTTGTTATTGTAATGGCGACGATTTCAGGAATAATTTTTGGTGTAATTTCTAAAGGATTAGTTTTAGCATGACAAATGATATAGACACAAATTCGAATGTAGAAATTGTTTTATGAAATATTTCTCAAAGGGATATAACGATGAAAAAGATACAGATTCTCGGCACGGGATGTCCAAAGTGTAAGAAGCTGGCGGAAAATGCCGAGGCGGCCGCAAAAGACCTTGGCATTGAATACGATATTGAGAAGGTCACAAATATCAACGAGATTATGGGCTTTGGTGTCATGATGACGCCGGCTCTGGCTGTGGATGGCGAAGTCAAAGTAGTCGGCAAAGTATTATCACCTGATGAAATTAAGGGGATGCTTGGGTAGTCTTAACTTATTTGACAACTGACCAAAATTCAGAAGGAAGGCCGAATATGGATAAGACCGTAAAAATCGCTATTATCGCTTTGTTGTTGGTTGCTGTTGGCGGTGTGATGATTCTAAAGCAAAAAAAGCCTTTACCTCAGATTGTTCAGAATGTTAATCTAAATATAAGCGGTACTGCTGAGATCGAGAAGGCCGAAGCTCCATCGGTAACTATAGAGCAAGCTAAAGCATTGCCCCGCCTGGTTGACCTCGGTGCGGATAAGTGCATACCGTGTAAGATGATGGCCCCTCTCCTTGTTGAATTAAGAAGCGAATATGAAGGCACTCTTAAAGTAGAGTTTATCGATGTCTGGAAAAACCCGGATGAGGCTCCAAAGTATGGCATTAAGCTTATACCGACACAAATATTCTTCGATGCTTCAGGTAAAGAGCTTTTCCGCCACGAAGGTTTTTACTCCAAAGAGGACATCCTGGCCAAATGGACAGAGCTTGGCGTGGAGCTTACAAAAACAAAATGATACTGGAGCTGTTTACGATATTAACACGTGCCGTCGAAGGTACTCCCCTTGTGGCAGTATCGGCTGCTTTTGCATGGGGCGTTCTAAGCATACTGCTCAGTCCGTGCCACCTTGCGAGTATTCCTTTGATAGTTGGCTTTATCGACGAACAGGGTCGCATCTCAACTAAACGGGCCTTTATCATATCGACTCTTTTTGCAGTTGGTATTTTAATTACAATAGGTGCAATAGGAGCTGTTACCGCTGCTCTCGGCAGAATCATGGGGGATATCGGGCGGTACGGCAACTACTTTGTGGCTCTGGTATTTTTTGCCGTTGGCCTGAATCTTCTGGGTGTAATACCTATGCCGTGGAGCGCTCCCGGCAAGGTTGGTTTAAAACGCAAAGGATTGCTCGCAGCGTTTATTCTCGGGCTGGTATTTGGTATCGCTTTGGGTCCCTGCACCTTTGCGTTTATGGCGCCTATGCTGGGCATTACTTTCAAATTAGCCGCGACGAATCTTTTATACGGAGTATTCCTGCTTGTAGTTTACGGTCTTGGACATTGTTCTGTTATCGTCCTGGCGGGGACCTGTACGGAGCTCGTTGAGCGTTATATGAACTGGAATGAGAAATCCAGAGGCGCGGTAGTCCTTAAGAAAATCTGTGGTGTACTTGTTCTGATAGGCGGCCTTTACCTGATTTATATGACCAATTAATGGTATCCATTCCTTACTGCATATTCATTGTTGACATTTCGGGCACAGCCGGTGTATAGTATCGAACAATGGATAGTAGATAGCGGATAGGGATAAATGATATCTACGCTATATGCTAAACGCAATAGGAGTCGATAAGATGGACCCGGCAATTTTCAAAGCATACGACATAAGGGGTATTTATCCCGACCAGATAGACGAGGAAGGTGCATGGAAGGTGGGCTGTGGCGCGGCGAGGTTTTTGCGGTCGCTGCTTAGCGGTTATGAGCGTGGCCAGGCAAAGGCCCAGTCTTTGTGTGTCGGTCGCGATATGAGAACTCACAGCGAGACGCTGACAAAGGCCCTCATTAAAGGAATGAACTCCACCGGTACTAATGTGATTGATATAGGAATGGTTGATACGCCGCAGATGTATTTTGCAATCAATCATCTTGGCACCTGCGGTGGCGTGCAGGTTACCGCTTCCCATAATCCGGAAAAGTATAACGGCTTTAAGATATCCGGCCTCCACGCCAAGCCGGTCGGAGCGGATACAGGCCTGAAGGATATAAAACATATCGCAATGGCTTTACTTCATACAAAGGGCACAGGTACCGGTTCGGTGCAGAAGCGTGATTTGACCCAGCATTACAAAAATCACGTCCTGAAGTTTCTCAGACCGAATGTAAAAAAGATAAAGGTTGCTGTTGACGCCTTTAATGGAATGGCAGGCAAGATGATCCCCGCCCTTTTCAGCAACCTGCCAGTAGAAATTGTTCCTCTAAACTTCGAGCACACGGGCAAATTTAAACATGACCCCAATCCACTGATTATAAAATATCTGGCTGAGGTGAAAAAAGCGGTAAAGCAAAAGAAATGTGATTTCGGCGTCTGTTTCGATGGCGATGCAGACAGATTGATGATGGTTGACGAAAAAGGCAATCCTATCAGTTGCGATTTGCTTACCGCTATGATGGTGCCGTATTTTTTAGAGAAAAAGCCCAAATCAGTGGTTGTTTATGATTTACGCAGCAGCAGAGTTGTTAGGGAAGAGATTCTCAAGCACGGGGGAACCCCGCGAAGGGAAAGAGTCGGTCATGCTTTTATGAAAAAGGCCATGAGAGATTCGCACGCTGTATTCGGAGGCGAGCTTTCAGGACACTTCTACTATTCAGACAACTACTATACCGATTCGGCCATGATTACATTCGTGCACGTGATTAATATCGTCAGTAAAGCCGGCGTCCCAATTAGCGAGCTTATAAAGCCGTTGCAAAGATATTCCGGCAGCGGTGAATTAAACTTCGAAATAGAGGATAAGCAGGCGAAAATGAATGAGATTGCAAAAAGATACAGCGACGGCCGGGTTGACCAACTGGATGGAGTGACTGTCGGATATAAGGACTGGTGGCTTAATTGTCGTCCAAGCAACACCGAACCGCTCTTGCGATTGATTGTTGAGACTGCAAATAAAGAGCAGCTCAAAGAAAAACTGTCCGAAATTACCCAACATCTCGGTGAGCCGGTATGATTTGTCCACTTAGCTTCTAACGTCTTGAATTCCTGCGCCTTATTCCGGAGAGGTGGTAACTTTTTGCGGCAAAAGAGAGGAAAGCAATTATGCAAGTACACACAAAAACATATAAAACGCCAAACGGTATAGTTGAAGGCGTACAGACCAAATGGGCGGGATTCAATATTCTGTTGGCAGCCGGCTCTAAAGGTTTTCTGGGTTGCCCTGCGATTGATGTCGATGCCTGCCAGGGATACGGTGTCGCTGCGGCAATAGTGGAAAGCACACCGGACAATCCGATAGGCACACTGGATCGCTTCCTTAACCGTAAGGTGACAAAAGCAAACGAGAAAGCCCGGGAACTCGGTATCGAAGCGGGTATGGCTGTCGGTGAGGCCTTTGCCCTTATTGCATAAGCTCATTGGCGATATCTTTACAAAACAGGAGATGATTATGAAAAGAAACAGCCTCTCTCGCCGTCGTTTTATAGCCGGCGCCAGCGCGGCTCTAAGCGCAGCTATTACCACGGGCCCAGTTACAGCCGTTCATGGCGCAAGTAGAACATCCTCGAAAACAACATTACCATTTAGTTACTGTTTCAATACAAGCACTATTCGCGGGCAAAAACTGAGTTTGGATAAGGAAATCGAGGTTACCGCAAAAGCAGGCTACCATGCTATTGAGCCCTGGGTCCATAAAATCCACGAGTATGCCCGCGAGGGGGGCAGTTTTACGGAACTTCGCAGACGTATCAGCGACCTCGGGCTGACTGTAGAAAGTGCCATTGCCTTTTCCCAGTGGATTGTGGATGATGATGCAAAGCGCGGCGAAGCTCTGGAACAAAACAAAAGGGATATGGATGTTTTGGCACGGATTGGCGGCAAGCGTATCGCGGCCCCGCCGGCCGGTGCCACAAGACAAGCAGGGCTCGACCTTATGAAAGCGGCCGGGCGGTACAGGGCACTGTTGGAGCTTGGCGACGAAATGGGTGTTGTGCCGCAGGTTGAGATATGGGGTTCTTCAAAGAACTTGCACCGATTGGGTCAGGCGATGTTCGTGGTGATTGAAAGTGGTCACCCGAAGGCCTGCTTGTTGCCGGATGTCTATCATACCTACAAGGGCGGCTCTGACTTTAACGGATTTAAGCTGCTCAGCCCCAAAGCCATCCAGGTCTTTCATTTAAATGACTATCCCGCCGACCCGCCGCGCGAGACGATAGGCGACCGTGACCGTGTCTTTCCTGGTGACGGCATCGCACCGCTGACTCAGATTCTACGCGACCTTCACGCCAACAACAGCAGGGCGGTGCTTTCACTCGAGTTATTCAGCCCGGTTTACTGGAAGCAGGACCCACTCCAGGTGGCAAAGACGGGTCTTGCTAAGATGAAAGCCGCGGTAAACAAAGCATTAGGTACCAGCTAAGGTATTAAAATTTGAGTTTTTTTGGAACTTATAGGGTAAAGCTCTTTTACTCAAAGTGCACTTGCGGAAAGAGAGGAAAACATGAGAATCAACAGGAAGATGAAATTTAAATTTGTGATTGTGATGTGTCTTTTGGCTGGATTAACGGCGAATTCTTCAGCCAAACTAAATCCCCGACAGGCCTCCCTCAGAGATGCTAACGTAATGACTGTTGATGTGGTTTGTTCTCAGGATGTAAAAGAAACAGACTTGAATCAGCAGGAGATTCGAGAAAATATTGTAAAACAGCTTGAACAAGCCGGCATTCAGATTCTGCCTATAAATCTTTGGGGGACGGCACCAGGTCGTTGCCGGCTAAAGGTATTAATCAAAGTTTACAAGCCTTCTGACCTTAAAACATTCATTTACAATCTAAAGGTTTATTTCGTTCAAACAGTGACTCTGGAAAGAATTCCTGAAGCGAAAATTGATGCAGTTACATGGGAACTTGCATGGCTCGCTCATGGCTCTAAGGACAGGCTAACCGAAGCAGTTCCGAAAAATCTGAAAATCATGACGGATAATTTTATCAGAGACTATCACCTGGCCAATCCGCTTAGTAGTGAGCTATCCGATACCAATACCGGGAATAATGTTTCGGTGACAGCTCCACAAGGACAAATCCGTTCCGGCGTAGCAGCCCGGTACAAATATGTATCGTCGAAGAACAGCAAGGTCTTCCACAGTCCTCAGTGTCGTTCGGCAAAAAGAATCAAGCCCGAAAACCTCGTAGGTTACAATAGTAAAGAAGAAGTAATACAGGCCGGCAAAAGGCCGTGCAAAGTGTGTAAACCTTAGATGAGACTTCAGTTTATAACCTGTAAAGTGTTGCAGAGGGAAGCGTATTACTGCGCTGCCCGCTGCAAAAATGTTGTTGATGTGATTTTAATGGAGCAGGGTCTGCATAATGAGCCTGATAGGCTTCGCACTGAAGTCCTGAAAGCTCTCGAAAATACCAACGATGTTCAGGGACGCCCCTACGATGCTTCACTGCTCGGTTATGGTCTTTGCAGTAACGGCATTGTAGGATTGTCGGCAGAAATCCCCATTGTTGTCCCGCGAGGCCATGATTGCATTACGCTTTTGCTTGGCTCGAAAGATAAATACCAGGAGTACTTCGACTCCCACCGCGGTGTTTATTGGTATAGCCCCGGCTGGATTGAGTCAGACGAGCAGCCCAGCAAAGAGCGCTATGAAAGATTGCTCAAAGAGTATAAGGAAAAATACGGTGACGATAACGCTCAATATCTCATGGAAGTAGAGCAAAACTGGATAAAGGAGTACAGTTGGGCTACCTTTATCGATTGGGGGCTTACCGATTCCGGTGAATATAAAAATTATACCAAACGCTGTGCCGAATTTCTTCACTGGAACTACGAAGAGCTAAGGGGCAATCCAGCCCTTATGCAAAAGCTAATTGACGGCGACTGGCACGAAAGCGAATTTTTAGTAGTAAAACCCGGCCAAAAAATTGGCGAAGACCTCACGAATGACGGCATAATGAAAGCCGAATAGAAACAGAACCTTTTGAAGGCGTTTTATGCATTTGTTTACAATCATAGTGGTAGCCATTGGTCTTGCAATAGATGCCTTCGCAGTCTCCATTGTCAGCGGCAGTGCGTACAAACAGTTGCACGTAAAGCACGCCGTGCGAATGGCTTTGTTTTTCGGTGGTTTTCAGGCGGTTATGCCGTTGATAGGTTTTTTGGCCGGCTTAAGTGTAAAGCAATACATAGAAAGCTATGACCATTGGATTGCTTTTGGCCTTTTAAGCGCGGTCGGCGGCAAAATGATTTATGAGTCGTTCAAGATGAAATCTATCGAAGAAAGATTCGACCCGTCGAATATCTTTGTTTTGCTCGTTCTGTCCGTTGCGACAAGTATCGATGCCCTGGCGATTGGCATTACGCTTTCATTTATCACCAATTCGATTATTACTGCGGTGATAATAATAGGCATGGTAACCTTTGTGTTGTCGTATCTTGGTGTGTGTATCGGTAAAAGATTCGGACACTTTTTCGAAAACAAAATCGAAGTCGTCGGCGGACTGGTACTTATCGGCCTTGGTATCAAAATATTGATTGAGCATCTGCTTTCATAGCGGAAATTGAGTATTGGAACAGATTCTAAACATTTCTTGCAGTTAGGTGAAAAAATAATATAATCAGAGTATTGTTTTATTATGATGAACCATTGTGCAATGGTAAGTTGTTCTGTTTAATTTCAAATGGTGATTTTTATGGCTTCTAAAGTATATTTTATTAAAGCATCTATTAATGACGGCGAGCAGGTGATTTCCGAAAAGGCACGAAAGCTCTTTAAGGCGGGCTCTTTTGCAGGGTGCTTTAAGGAAAATGATTTTACGGCGGTCAAGGTTCACGTGGGTGAAGCCGGTAACAACACATACACAAAGGCTCCGTGCATTAAGGGGCTTGTGGATGAGCTGCTTGCCTTGAAAACAAAACCATTCATAACCGACACGACCACATTATATGTCGGGCGAAGACACAATGCCATCGACCATACCGCCTTGGCGGCCGAACATGGCTTCAATTTAGATGTTTTGGGGATTCCGTTCGTTGTGCCGGATGGTTTGTTCGGAACAAGTGAGACGCCGATTGAAATAAACGGTGAAATAAATAAAAAAGTTTTTGTTGCCTCCGGTATAGTTCAAAGCCAGTCGCTTCTTTCTGTGGCTCATTTGACCGGCCATGTCGCGGCCTGCCTTGGCGCCACCCTCAAAACGTTGGGGATGGGCTGTGCAAGCAAAAAGGGCAAAATGAAACAGCACGCCGCCCTTCGCCTCGGTATTGGCGACGATTGTACACGATGCGGCGTTTGTTTTAACCATTGTCCCGCCGATGCGATTACACTTGACGATGTCAAAGCTCACATAGACGAAGATAAATGTATAGGCTGTGCCGAGTGTATGGCCGCGTGCAGATTCGGTGCCGTTATATGCAATTGGGGTGAAGAAGACGAAGTATTGCAAAAAAGCATTGCTGAACACGCATTGGGCGTAATGAAGGGCAAGGAGGACAGGATTGCCTGTTTCAACTTTTTAATGTCGGTTACGAAAGATTGCGATTGTTTTAACGAGCCGGATATGGATAGAATAGTTGACGATATCGGCATAGCAGCATCGAGAGATCCTGTTGCTCTCGATAAGGCAACGCTGGATTTGACGGAAAATAAAGCGGGAAAAAAACTTGCAGATCTCATGGGTAATGATAAGCTTGATCCTCGCTACCAAATCGAACACGCCGAGCTAATCGGCCTGGGAAGCAGCAGTTACGAGCTTATAGAAGTTAGTTAATGTATGAACAATTTAAGGATATGGTATGTCTCTGGGGCAAATAATAAGAAAAAAACGCGAGCAGTTACATCTGACCCTCGATGAAGTCAGTAATCGCATCGGTTTTTCAAAACCATATCTGTCCACTATCGAAACCGGCAAGGTAAAGAATCCGCCCAGTGACGAGCTGCTTACCAAGCTTGAAAAGACACTTGAGTTTGACTCGGGCCTGCTGCTGCACATTGCTCATATAGAGGGTCTGCCCGCCGATGTTCGCCATGAATATGAATCCGCCGAGGCCGAAAATCAGAAATGGCGGCACATTGCCAAAAACCTTATTGATAAAAAAGCTGATGCAAACCGGCTGACCGAGCTTCTTGCTGAAAGTGACTTGAACGTCGAGCAGGAAAAATTACCTCTGGCGCCAGGCCGGTTAGTGCCCGTGATAAACAAAGTTTCAGCCGGATATCCTACTGATTTCAATGACCTCGACTATCCTGTGGGCATAGCCGATGATTATATTCGCTGTCCGGACCTGCACGACCCCAATACCTTTGCTGTCCGGGTTGTCGGCGATTCTATGGAGCCGAAATTTCACGAAGGTGATATAGTGATATTCTCACCCGCCGCCGAGGTGCATAATGGCGATGACTGTTTTGTCCGTTTCGCAATGCCGCACGAAACAACCTTCAAGAGGGCGTTCTTCGAGTCGGATGACAAAGTTCGTCTTCAGCCGAGAAACGAAAAATATTCCCCCACAATCGTTGACGGCAAACGCATCAATGGCCTCTACCGCGCCGTAGTAAAGCACGAAATACTGTAGTGATAAAAAAGCTCGACCTGACTCATTACTATTCCATAATAAACCAGGTAATCCCTTTGGGGGCTATTTCAATCGGTATTTTGATGTTATATTCACGATCAAGTTTGTAACTCCTGCTTTTGCCCTGTTTTTGGCGGATACGTGCTGTTTTGGTAAGCCCCGTGTAATACAGAGGAAGTTTCAAATCTTTTTTGACCGCCCTGTCCAGAGGATTATAGACCATTGCCATACCTTTTATTTTCAGTTGTGGATTAACGTGCAGAATGCAGTCAATATCGCGCCCATCGGGTCTGCGCACGTGAATGATGTCCGAATCAAGTATATCGCGGTACTCTTTGTAAAAGTCCACCCATTTTTTCACGATTGCTTTTGTTTCATCGGTATCGTAAATACGCGGCCCGCGATAGCAGGCCTGCGCGCCTGAGCCAAAGTTCTGCGCAAGGTGCGCACCATAAGCGTCGAGGTGTTCTGAAAGCGGTTCGAGCGTGGCCGCGGCTCCGCCGCCATGGTACTGAACCAGCGGCACAAACATCCAGCCCATGCTCGGCGTTTTCTTCCAGGTGCCGTCGAATATGTTCTGTCGGCCGAGAATAACCTGTCTTTCACGCGGCAGCGACCAGTTGGTCTCACGATAGCCCATAGCACTTTTATTCGAGCCGTTCAAAAAATACCAGTCTGGAACATTTAGATAGATGCCCCTGCTGCGGCACCACTTGTAAAAATTGGTAATCTTTTTCCATTGTTTCCATTGAGAATCATTGAGACCGCTATGTCCCGGATGGCTCGTAGATGCACAAACGTCACCGGGATAAGATCCATCGTGTTCGAGCAGGTCCAGGCCCGTTTGTTCGATAAAGATTTTGATTTTCCTGAAATACTCGTTGCCCCACTCGCTGCCCAAACACGGTGAGTTATTGAAGATAGCGCCGCCTGTTTTGCCCGTCTCCGGGTTGATAACATCATGTTTTTCGCTTATCCTGCGGCTGGCCAAAAGCGAATACCCGCCAAGCTCGACATTTTTGCTGTGAGCGTAATCGACTAATCCCTTCATCTGCGCCATATACTTCGGGTCAATGTTTTCCATATTAAAACCGCTGCCGAATGTCATTATCACCATCTCGAACCCGACCTCAGCGCACTGGTCGATTGCCAGCCGCACCGCTTTTGGATTTGCATGACGAACATGCATTATGATTGGATTTTCCGTCGCCCAGGGTGCAATTGTTCGGTACATCCTGCGTATTGCCAGACCTTTGCGTTCGCGTTCGGTGCTGTCGTAAATTAGCTCAAACGTTCGAAATGATTCGAATGTTTTACCCGGCTTGATAATCACATCCGGACCTATTGGCGGCCGGCTCTCTAACATCAGCGGTGTCTTTCGCAGATAGTTGATCTGCGTACTGTACTGTGGGTCAACAACCCAAAAAGTTGTTTTGTTGGCGCTTTTCGGGTCCCCACCGTGAAAGGCGTAATCGCTGTCGATGTGAATATTAGGATACTCCCACTGGGCCGGTTGTTCCACCATTGACTCATACTCTACTGCCGCGAGAATCTCGCTGGTAAACGTATTGAGTCTGACCAGTTCATCGCTGCCGTTGTGAATTGTCAGCCGCTTTGCTAACAGAGGAATGCCCCGGTACATTTCATAATGGATAGAGAGACTCAGACCTTTGAGCTTGCCGCTTGGCGGATCGAAATGCAGACTCAACGTCTTACCTGAGGGAGGCCAGTTTGTGCTTGAGGAATAACGCTTGCGGTTCCATTCGAAGCGTTTTTCTATCTTGGTGGTGTCGAAGCTCTTGAACACGAAGGCATCAGGATTGCTGGTCAGAGAATCAATCCATTCGGGCAATAGATATGCGTATTCGACCTGCCCCTGCAGACCGCCGACTTCATACTTTTGTCCGTCGAGTTCGACTATCGCCTCCGGCTTGACTCCGCGGATGATGGACTCGCTCCTCATAAGGTTATCATAGGCAACGGTAGCCGCATTGGGCGCCAGACGAAATGTCCGGCTGATTAACCCGTTGCTCAGAACAATCTCCCTGCCGTCGAGTCGTTTTTCAATCTTAACCGGCTCTTTAATTTGTGTTACGAGCCAGTCTGTATCGATTGTCTTGCCACAGACCGCACCTGCGATGAACAAAACCATTACCGTTATGATTATAGATTGCTTTGTTTTAACCATTACTTGTTTCCTTCTCTTAAATGTAGTTTTCTGCTATTGTAGTTAGATGACATTCTGACCGGCGACGGCTAAAACTAACGCAAATACTTTTGAGGCTCCGGCGTCTTTCAGCGTTTTCGCACACTCGTTCAGCGTTGCTCCGGTTGTTTTGATATCATCAACAAGGCAAATCTTGCGATTAGCAAAATTATTTCTACGACGCACAGCAAAGGCGCCGGCGACATTTTTGGCTCGTGCCCTGGGACTTGCCATTGCGGGCTGTAATTTGGTTCTGCGGATTCTAACAAGGTCGGTGCTGATTTTAGCAATAGGATGCTTTAATTTCCTCGCTAAAAGATGTGATTGATTGTAGCCGCGGGCTAATCGTCTCGACCAGTGTAGTGGTACGGGAACGAAAAGTTCTATATCGTTATAAAAGCCACTTCCCGGCAAAGTGGAATTGCCCAAAAATCCAATTATTGAAACCAATTCCGTTCGGCCTTTTTTCAGGGCCAATATCATTTCTTGCAGGGCTTCTCTATAAATTCCGCAGCGAGCTATACTGTCAAAATGAAATTTTTTACCCTGGCAATTGGGGCAGGCGCCTTCCACGAGAGCAAATATGCTGGCATCTCGGCCGCAGCGACCGCAGTAATCGGTACCCGTACAGGCCAGAATCTGGAACCAGCACTTTTGGCACAAGCCTTTATCGGTTTCGCAGATACTTTCGCCGCAATTAATACATACTGCCGGCCAAAGAAGCTGGTTTAAGCTATGCAGTGTAAAAATAAAAGCTTGTTTTGGCTTTGTCGTGTCCACGCTGCCAATTATATAGACAGAAGCCTGGATTCACCACTGAGAAACTATGAAAGTAGGCTTCTTAATCGCTAATATTAAGCTGGTTACGATAAAGTATAAGCAATAGTGAATATACATTAAGCGTAGCTTATGAAAAAACTCTTTAAAAAGATAATAATATAAAGTTAAGTATTTCGTAAACCCTTTGTTAACAATGCCCTATATTACTTTTCCTCGTGTTGACTGAGGTGTTTTTCGGCTTCCAGCTTGACTAATATACTTTTAACCGCTATAATTATCATAGTTGCGTTAGTGTATGGTAAGAACAACAAAAACAACCGGAAAGAAACGAAAGAAAAAAACCTCTAAGGTAGTCAGTGTCAAGGGCAAGAAGGCTTTTAAGACCTATAAACAGGCCCTTGCCTACCTCTTTGAAAGGACTGACTACGAAAAGCAGGAGCGCCTCCGTTATAATGTCACAACGTTCAACCTCAACAGGATGCAAAAACTGCTCTCACTATTAGGCAGCCCACACAAAAAAATCAATACAGTTCATATAGGCGGCACAAAAGGAAAAGGCTCAACCGCTACTATGTTAGCCAGGATGCTCGAAGCAAATGGCTATAAAGTTGGATTATACACATCGCCCCATGTAGTACACCTTCATGAGCGGATTGCGATTAATTCAACAATGATCAGCGACTCGGAAATGTGCAGCTTGCTAAACAGAGCTTATGCTCCCGTTGAGAAGATGTCAAAGACAGACCAGCCCACTTTCTTCGAGATTATGACGGCTTTGGCGTTTATGTATTTCCTTGAAGAAGAGGTCGATATTGCCATAATTGAAACCGGTCTGGGCGGAAGACTCGACAGCACGAACGTTATTAAGCCCAAAGTCATCGGCATAACCAGCTTGAGCATTGACCATCAGAACCTGCTTGGCAATACTATTGACAGCATCGCAAAAGAGAAAGCTGGGATTTTCAAGCGTGGTGTACCCGCTGTTACCGTGCAGCAGGATCCCTTGGCGATGCGAGTACTAAGATCTCAGGCCATCGAAAACCAGACGCCATTGAGCGTAACAGGCAGCGATATCGATTTTTCGCAGCGTTTTGAAACCTCACGAGAGCACGGCCCGCACACAAGAATATGTCTGACAACGCCGACGAGTAAATTTGAGCACCTCAGAGTGCCCCTGCACGGCAGACATCAGGCAATCAATTGCGGCCTGGCTTTAGCAATGCTGGATAAACTAAAATCAGCCGGATACAAGATAGACAACGACAAGGCTGCCGAAGGTCTTTACAAGGTCTCACTGGCCGGGCGAATGGAGATGATTTGGGATGACCCGAGAATTATGATCGATGCCGCTCACAATGCCGCAAGCATTAAGGCCTTGATTCACGCAGTAGGCCAGAATATTCCTTATGATTCTATGGTCGTAATTTTCGGCTGCAACTCTGACAAGGATGTCAGAGGAATGCTGCATCAATTACAATTCGGCGCTGACAAGGTCATTTTCACACGCAGCAATTCTCCTAAAGCTGTCTCACCGGAAGATTTAGCTGAAATGTACACCGAGATATGCGGAAAGATGTTTCAGACCGCCTCCAGCTTGGGCCAGGC
This sequence comes from Planctomycetota bacterium, assembly GCA_019456195.1. Classification (GTDB taxonomy): domain Bacteria; phylum Planctomycetota; class Phycisphaerae; order Sedimentisphaerales; family Anaerobacaceae; genus NIOZ-UU13. The sequence goes on from VRUK01000039.1 coordinate 19,100, forward strand.
GCTGCTGCTCGCAAAAAGCGCCGTCAGCAAAGAAGATCTGATTTGTATTACCGGTAGTTTTTATCTTATCGGCCAGGCAAAAAAGCGCTTCCAGCCCAACGAATCACTTCAACCTGTTTAATTTGACGCATGGACTGACGGAAAAAGACTTTAGTAATGTACTCATTGTCTCTTCGCTTTTCTCAAAGCCGGGATTTAGATTGTCCAAAGACCATCCAGGAAGGCCCAAAACCAAGCCGACTAAACCCTCCGGAATTTATGAACATATTCTCAATCTCCTTTTTCCACATCTCGATTTTCGGTTGCAAAAGGAGGGAATCTGGGTTATAAAAAACCTTTTCTACAGAATTAAACACTTGTTATAAGGAGTTGACGATGGCGGAAATAAAAAAATATATCGCCGTTGACCTCGGCGCTGAGAGCGGCAGAGTAATGCTTGGTTCGGTTTCTGCCCGGAAACTTATTCTCGAGGAAATACATCGTTTCAGTAACGGGCCCATTGAAGAGAACGGTTCGCTGCGCTGGGATTTTAACAAACTGTTGTCGGAGATTAAAACCGGCATAGCCAAAGCGGCAAAAGTCGCCGGCACTCAGGTCTGGGGTATAGGGGTCGATAGCTGGGGTGTAGATTTTGGCCTGCTCGACGTAGATGGCAAACTGATTGAAAATCCTTATCACTATCGCGACAGCCAGACCAATGGGATGAGGGAAAAGGCGTTTGAGATGATAAGCAAACGCGACATTTATGAAAACACCGGCATTCAGTTTATGCAGCTAAACAGCGTTTATCAACTGCTCGCAATGCGCCTCAATAATTCGATTGCTCTGGCCACAGCTACGAAACTGCTTTTCATTGCCGATTTGGTCTCCTACTATCTGTGCGGCAAGATATTTGCCGAATACACCCTTGCAAGCACCTCACAATTTATGGATATGAGGACCGGCAAATGGTCAAAAGAGGTACTGGAAAAACTATCTTTGCCGATTGGCATCATGCCCAGAATCGTCCCCCCCGGAACTGTTGTTGGCCAGTTGTCTGCCAGGATAGGAATCGAGCTTGGCTGCGGCTCTGTTCCGGTTCTTGCCATCGGCTCGCACGATACTGCTTCAGCCGTTGTTGCCGTGCCCGTTGCCGGAGAGGCCAACTGGGCATATCTCTCGTCCGGAACATGGTCTCTTATGGGCGTTGAAGTGCCCGGTGCAATTGTCAATGATAAGACCTTTCAGTATGAGTTCACGAATGAGGGCGGAGTTGACAACACAATTCGGCTTCTCAAAAACATAATGGGGCTGTGGCTGATGCAGGAATGCAGAAGACAGTGGCAGCGTGAGGGAACGGACCTGTCCTATACGGAACTGGCGGCTTTGGCGGATAAGGCCGAGCCGTTTACCAGGCACATTGACGTTGATGACGGCAGATTCCTTGGGCTCGGTGACATGCCGAAACGAATAAATGATTACCTCACCGAGACGGACCAAAGCCCAATCGACGACAAGGGGCAAATGATAAGAACAATACTGGAAAGCCTCGTAATTAAGTATCGTTCCGTGATGGAGGCTATAGAAGATGCTTCAGGAAATACGATTGAGACCTTGCATATTGTCGGCGGCGGCATACAGAACGAATTGCTTTGTCAATTTACAGCCAATGCCCTTGGCAAGAAGGTAATCACCGGCCCGATAGAAGCAACCGCCAGCGGAAATGTCCTTATGCAGGCAAGGGCAACCGGACAAATTAAATCCCTCGAACAGGCCAGAGAAATTGCACGCAATTCGTTTAACCTTAAAGAATATCAGCCGCAGGATGTCTCTGTCTGGGATGAACAATACGAAAAAGCGAACAAGGCATAAAATTGCCGACAAAAGAAAGGTCCATTTTGGTTGAAGAACTCGAACGTAAGCTGGATAGTTTCGATCCTGACGAAAGAAAGCAGACTTTGACGGCGCTTTGCGAAAAAGCCGAGGCCGGTGAAATCGATTTATCCGAACCAGGCACTGATGTAAATATGCACTGTCATACTTTTTTTTCTTACAACACTTATAGCTATTCTCCCAGCAAATTTGCCTGGTTGGCTCGCAAGGCCGGATTGGCTGTTGCGGGAGTGGTGGATTTTGATGTGCTCGATGCTCTTGATGAATTTCTTGCCGCCGCCCGAATGCTCGGCCTCAAGGCCTGTGCCGGCCTGGAGACAAGGGTCTATGTGCCGGAATTTGCTACAAGAGTAATAAACTCACCCGGTGAACCGGGCATCTCGTACCACATGGGAGTTGGATTTCCGAAAGCACAATTGCAGGGCGAACAAAAACAGTTCCTGCTTAACCTTCGCCACACCGCGCAAAAGAGAAATCGAGATTTAATGGGACGGGTAAACCAGCACCTAAAGCCTGTGGATCTGGATTACGAAAAAGACGTTCTAGTTTTAACGCCGGGCGGCAACGTTACCGAAAGGCATATGTGCCTTGCCTACACGCGTAAGGCACAGGAAATCTTTAGCGATGAAGATGAACTCGCGAAATTCTGGTCTGAGAAACTGGGTGTTGAGATCGAATCGTCGGCATTGCCCAACGGCAGAAAATTGCTGGATGCAATTCGAGCAAAAACTATGAAACGTGGCGGTGTCGGATATATACCGCCCGACAAAGGCTCCTTTCCGATGATGGCCGATACGAACCGATTTATTCTGGCTTCCGGTGCAATACCGGTACATACCTGGCTGGATGGAACGAGCCAGGGCGAAAAAGACATCGAAGAGCTTCTGGATGTGGCTATGAGCACCGGTGCGGCCGCAATAAACGTCATCCCCGACCGAAATTATACTCCCGGAGCCAAAAATGAAAAAACGGATAATCTTTACCATGTGATTGAACTTGCCGAAAAGCGGCATCTGCCCGTTGTTGTCGGGACCGAGATGAACAGCCCCGGGCAAAAATTCGTGGATGATTATAAAACCGAGGAGCTTTCGCCGTTAGTGCCGGTATTTCTTAAAAGCGCACACATTTTTTATGCCCACTCGGTGCTTCAGCAAAAATCCGGCCTTGGATACACAAGCGAATGGGCAAAGAAAAACTTTAATAACGTTGCTGAAAAAAACAAATTCTTTGAACAGCTTGGAATCGTCCTTAAACCGCAAAATGAAGATATGCTTATCGGCTTGAGTGAGAACGTCATTGCTGAAGAAGTATTAGAAAAAGTATAAAATATAACTCGTGAACTTAAAATACGAGAAAAGAAAGACGCACTATGACAGATATACCCGAAACACAATACGCCGTACAACTCGTTGGCCCGGATGAACTTGTCCTGAATAAATCAAAAGAAGTTTACGCGCCCGACCCTCATCAGATTCTTTGTCGTGTCGAAGCGGTTGGACTTTGTTTTTCCGACCTTAAATTACTGAAACAGTTTTCTTCGCATGTCCGTAAGGGCAGAGTCGTTTCTGGCGTTGACCTTGATATCCTAATAGAGATACCCAGTTATGTCCCCGGCGAAGCGCCGACAGTCCCCGGCCATGAAACGGTCGTCAGGATTGAGGCAATTGGTCGTGGCGTGAAAAAATTTAAGCCCGGTCAGCGCTTCCTTGTACAGACTGATTATCGCTGGGTACGCACCGCCACTTCCAACGGGGCGTTCGGATACAATTTCGAAGGTGCTCTTGCCGAATATGTGCTGATGGACGAAAGAATCATAACCTCGCCGCAGGGCGAATCGATGCTTTTACCTGTCAGCGAAGAGCTTTCCGGCTCGGCTGTGGCTCTGGTGGAGCCGTGGGCCTGTGTTGAAGATGCCTACGTATCCACCGAACGCACGAGTTTGAAAAAATATGGCCATATGCTCATCGTTGCCGATACTAAGGTAACCGCAGATACTTTAAAAAAACTGTTCAGTCAATATGGAAAACCTGATCAGATAACCTGGCTCTCGGAGGCGCCAATACCAGCGGGAATAAAAATCACCGCTAATAGAGCAACAAGCATGTCGGTACTTACCGATGCCGGCTATGATGACGTAATCTATTTCGGTTCTGATGCTAAAGTTGTTGAAGTCTTGTTTGCAAAAGTTGCCTTAAATGGCATTCTCAATATCGTCCTGTGCGGCGGCAAATTCGGCAGAAATGTTGTTACTATGATTGGGCGGGTTCACTATGGCGGTATTCGAATCGTGGGCACTGTTGGTTCGGACCCTGCTGAGTCTATGAAAGTAATTCCAGATACCGACGAAATTCGCACCGGAGACAAAATTAATGTTGTTGGCGCTGGCGGCCCGATGGGTATGATGCACGTAATCCGAAACATCTGCCAGGGCATTGAAGGCATAAGCCTTTTGGCATCTGATGTGGATGACAATCGCCTGGCTACGCTGACAAAAATTGCCGCACCTCTGGCTGAGAAAAACGCTGTCACGTACAGGACATTCAATCCCACTAAGGAAAAGATTAATGAGGCATTTGACTACACTGCTTTGATGGCGCCAGTTCCGGCTTTAGTTACCAGCTCGGTGACTAATGCTGCCAGAGGCGGACTAATAAACATCTTCGCCGGCATCCCCGCCACCGTTACAAGTAAAATTGACCTTGATGCTTACATCAAAAAACAATTATATTTCATTGGCACCAGCGGCTCAACTTTGGATGATATGAAGCGAATGCTGGAAAAAGCCGAATCAGGCCAGCTCGATACCAATCTCAGTGTCGCCGCTGTTTCCGGTCTTGCCGGTGCGACCGATGGCATTCGGGCGGTCGAGAACCGTTCGATAGCGGGCAAAATTGTCGTTTATCCGGCCTGTAAAGATATGCCCCTCGTGCCCCTTGATAAGATGAACGAAAAAATGCCCCAGGTCGCCGAGTGCTTAAATGATGGCCTGTGGACGAAAGAGGCCGAGCAGAAACTGTTGGAACTTTATTAAAATCCTTAGTAGGGGGATAACCTTTTCAGGAAAGGACAAATTATGAAACAGCTAACAAAACGAATCAGAAGATTTGGACGGACGGTTGTAACGAAAAAGCGAAGTATTTGTTTGATGTGCGGTTTTTTACTTGTTGCTTTGTTAATGATCGGTTGTGAGCAGCAGAACTCAGGATTCAGCGGCCTCGAAATGGGCCTGGGCAATCTGGCACGCTTGTCGTCTGCAAAAACTCGCTCGGTTAGCCCTGAGAACTTTACCGGCGAAAAGGGCAAGGGAGGAATGGCAACAGAGGGAACCGGTAAGAATGCCGCTCGTGAATTAGGCCAGACCTGGAAAGTCTCTCCTTCGGTAAGAATTAACTCGGGCCAGACTTTCCTGATGGCTGACATCGAAGGCTGCGGCGCAGTACAGCATATATGGATGACTCCGACCGGAAACAACCGCTTTAACATTCTGCGGATTTACTGGGACGGGGAAGAAAAACCTTCTGTCGAATGCCCGGCTGGAGATTTCTTTGCCTGCGGTATGGGTCAGTATACCGGGGTCAACTCTCTGGCGGTATGTGTCAATCCGAAGAGTGGATTCAACTGTTACTGGGTTATGCCGTTTCGCAAACGCTGTAAAATTACTATGACTAATATCGACGCCAAACCGATGGTGCTGTATTATCAGATAGACTACACCCTCACCGATGTCCCGAAGGACGCGGCTTACTTTCACGCTCAGTTTCGCCGCGTAAATCCGCTTCCTTACAAGCAGGATTATACTATTCTTGACGGCGTTCGCGGAAGGGGACACTACGTCGGAACATATATGACGTGGGGTTCGAACAGTCCCGGCTGGTGGGGTGAAGGGGAAATTAAGTTCTTTATGGATGGTGATACAAAATTCCCAACGATTTGCGGAACCGGCACCGAAGATTATTTCTGCGGCTCTTATGGTTTCAGTAAGTTCCAGGGCAGAGGCTATGAGGAATTCAGCACTCCTTACGCGGGTATGCCGCAGGTCATAGAATCCGAAACGCAGCCGCGTTTTGGCCTGTACCGCTGGCACATTCAGGACCCGATAAGATTTGAAGATGACCTCAAAGTAACCATGCAGGCGCTGGGCTGGCAAAGCGAGGGAAGATACCTGCCTCTTAAAGACGACCTTTCTTCCGTTGCCTACTGGTATCAGGCCGAACCTCATGCACGGTTTCCAAAACTGCCTGCGAAAGAATCTCTGAAACATTGAATAATAATCGCAGGTCTTAACTTTTAAAGAGGTCCATATAAAATGGCTGGTACGAAAGAGATTGAAAAAACATACGAACTGGCGAAGCAGCGATATGCCGAGCTTGGTGTTGATACGGAAACAGCAATGGAAAAGCTCAGCAGCATAGCGATATCACTGCATTGCTGGCAGGGCGATGATGTTGGAGGATTTGATAAAGCCCAGGAAACTCTCGGTGGCGGCATAATGGCAACCGGCGCCTATCCCGGAAAAGCACGGACCGCCGATGAGCTGCGTACGGATTTGGAAAAGACTTTGAGCCTGATACCGGGCAAACATCGGCTGAACCTGCACGCGATGTACGCCGAGACAAAAGGCAAAGTCGAGCGTAACGAGTTGGCCCCGGAGCATTTTACTACCTGGATTGACTGGGCCAAGGCAAACGGCCTGGGAATGGATTTTAACGGCTCCTTCTTTTCGCACCCGAAAGCCGAAACCGGTTTCACATTATCCAGTGCCGATGAGCAGGTTCGCAGCTTCTGGGTCGAGCATGGTATCGTGTGCCGAAAAATCGGCGCTGCGATGGGAAAGCAGTTGGGAACGCCCTGTGTTACGAACTTATGGATTCCCGACGGATATAAAGATGTACCCGTTGATCGCAAGGCACCTCGCCAGCGCCTCAAACAGTCACTTGATGAGATATTTGCCGAACTGATAGACAGAAACTTCCTTCTGGATGCCGTCGAGAGCAAACTTTTCGGCATCGGCTCGGAAAGTTATGTCGTCGGCTCTCATGAATTCTATTTGAGTTATGCACTCGAAAATAAAACCCTGCTCTGCCTCGACGCCGGCCACTTTCATCCAACCGAAGTTGTCTCCGACAAGATATCATCCGTCCTGACATTTCTCGACGAAATACTGCTCCATGTCAGCAGGGGCGTACGATGGGACAGCGACCATGTGGTTATTCTTTCGGACGAGCTTCGTGCAATCGCCCAGCAGATTATTCGCGGTGATTATCTTCAAAGGGTGCACATCGGTCTTGACTTTTTCGACGCCAGCATTAACCGTATAGCGGCCTGGGTCATTGGAACGCGTTGCATGATAAAGGCGCTGCTGATTGCCCTTCTCGAGCCGGTGCAGATGCTCCGAGAATTAGAGCTTGCTGATAATTATACCGAGCGTCTGGCGATGCTTGAAGAGCTAAAGACAATGCCCTTCGGCGCGGTATGGGATTACTATTGTACGAAAATGGAAGTTCCGCCGGCTCAGACATGGCTGGATGAGGTCAAAGCTTATGAAAAGGATGTTCTCGATAAACGCCGTTAAAGCGCATACGGTACACGGTTTATATTAAGGAAGAAGATATGGATACCGAACAGCCCTCGCAGCAAGCGCAGACTAAAAGTGAGTTTGAACGCGAACCGGTGCCGAAAAGCGCCCTGCTCGGCTTCAAGAGCTTCATTGGAATGTACGCCGGCGAGCATTGCGCCGGAACCGAGTTAATGCTCGGGCCGCTATTTGTTGCCGCGGGAGTCGGTGTATTCGACTTAATTATTGGCCTTCTTCTCGGCAATGCCCTGGCAGTTCTTAGCTGGATGTTCATGTGTGCGCCTATCGCCATGCGCAGTCGTCTGACCCTCTACTTTCAACTGGAGAAAATCTGTGGCCGAAAGCTTGTTATCCTATACAACCTTGCCAATGGCGTGATGTTCTGCTTCCTCGCCGGGGCAATGGTAACAGTCTCGGCCACGGCTCTCGGAGTCTGGTTCAAATTCAAAATGCCGGGCCTCAACGACCTATACCCCAACAGTGTCGGCTGGGTAGTGGCTGTCGCTATTGCCGGCGGCCTCATTGCCATCGTTGCCGCCTACGGCTATCAAACCGTCGCTAAGTTTGCCAATATAGCCGCTCCGTGGATGGTCCTCGTATTTCTGGCATTCGGCTTTGTGGGTCTTCGGCAGTTCATCGAGGCAACCGGCACAGAGATCGGCTCTCTCGGCGACCTCTGGCATCTGGCTAAGACACAAATATGGAAGGGCGGCCCGCCGCAGGAAGGACAGGTAAAATTTACCTTCTGGCATGTGTTGTTCTTTGCCTGGTTCTGTAACATGGCAATGCACATCGGGATGAGCGACCTGTCCGTTTTTCGCTTCGCCCGCAAGAGCTGGTATGGCGTGGCAAGTGGTGCGGGTATGTACGTAGGACACTTTATGGCCTGGATCAGCGCCTCAATCCTCTATGCTTATCAGTTGCATCTGAATCCTACCGACACGGATGTGTTGCCGGGTCCCCTGGCATATCGAGCCGCCGGACTGGTTGGTCTGCTGTGTGTGATTATCGCCGGCTGGACAACTGCCAATCCGACTATCTACCGCGCGGGCCTGGCGTTCCAGGCCCTGTCGCCGAAATCCTCTCGTTTTAAGGTAACGCTTATAACAGGCGCCATTGCGACAATCGCCGGAATGTTCCCGGCTATCGCAATGAAACTGTTGGGTTTTGTGGCTCTGTACGGTCTGGTTCTCATGCCAATGGGTGCGGTTATCTTTGTCGATTTCTGGCTTATTCGAAAGTTTGGCATGCAGAGTTACTACGCCGAACTGAGCGAGAAGACCTTCAACTGGGCCGCCGGCCTGGCTTGGTTCATAACTCTGGCGATTGCCTGGGTGCTGGTGAAGTTCGCCGGCGTGCAGATTTTCTTCGTATCACTGCCCGGCTGGTTCGTTGCCGCCATTTTATACATCGTCCTGAGTAAGTTTTACCAGAAGAAACTGCGTCCCGAAGCGCCTCAATAACAGGAGAATTAAAATGCGTTCAATATTACAAATCATTTCACTGCTGGCATTGATTGCCTTAATATTGCCTTCGGTCCTGTTTCTTGCAGGCCGATTGGAATTGAATATGGTCAAATGGTTAATGCTTCTCGCTACGATAGTATGGTTTGTCACCGCTGCTCTATGGATGTGGAAAGACAACGGCGATGGACAGCAGGAAACCGGTTAGATTGATAATTGTATAATTGCTGCAAGACAAAGCAGGTTGAAAGGAAAGAATTATGCCTGAAGTAGATTCCTCAAAAGGTGAAAAAAAATTCTACGAAGATGTACCTATGAAGACCGAAGGCTTTTTCCTCAAAGGGGCGGGCTCTCTTGACTGGGGAATGAAGAACCGGCTCTCAAGGATTTTTAATCCCGATACCGGCCGGACGGTAATGTTTGCAATTGACCACGGCTACTTTCAGGGACCTACCACCGGACTCGAACGAATTGACCTGACCATCGTGCCGCTGATGCAATACGCCGACGCTATAATGCTCACTCGTGGAATTCTGCGAACCTCCGTACCGCCTTCGCTTACCAAACCGGTCGTGATGCGCTGCAGTGGCGGCCCGAGCATACTCAAGGAACTCTCGGATGAGCAGTTGGCCGTTGACATCGAGGACGCGATTCGCATGAATGTCTCGGCCATTACCCTGCAGGTATTTATAGGTGGCGAATTCGAAACCCGTTCGGTACATAATATGACCCGGCTGGTGGATATGGGACTGCGGTACGGCATCCCGACAATGGCCGTAACGGCGGTGGGCAAAGATATGGTCCGGGATGCAAGATATTTCCGCCTGGCATGTAGAATCTGTGCAGAGCTTGGGGCACAGATTATCAAGACCTATTATGTTCCCGAAGGTTTTCAGACGATAACCGCTTCCTGTCCCGTTCCGATAGTAATGGCCGGAGGAAAGAAAATCCCCGTACTCGATGCGCTGACAATGGCATATAATGCTGTCCAGGAAGGAGCGTCAGGTGTGGATATGGGACGAAATATCTTCCAGGCTGATGCGCCCAAAGCGATGATGCAGACGGTTCACAAGGTTGTCCATGAAAATTTGAAGCCGGCTGATGCGCTCGATATGTACGAAACTCTTAAAAATGAAGAGCAGGCAAACCAGGATTGAAAATGTCAGGTAAACCTCTCTTAGAGCAGATTCGTAAAGCATCCCCCCTTATCAGCGTAGGGGTGCTCACCGCGGATTTAATGTCACTTGGTTCAGAGTTAAAACTCATGGACACGGCAGGCGTCAAACTGCTGCACGTTGATGTTATGGACGGCTGCTTTTGCCCGATGATGACGGTCGGACCCGGTTTTATAAAGGCCCTCAAAACTCCCCTGTTAAAAGACATACACCTGATGATTGAAGAGCCTCTCGATAAGCTTGACAGCTACGTCGCCGCTGGTGCCGATATGATTACCGTTCACGTTGAATCATGTCGCCATGTACATCGCGTTCTGCAAAAGTTAAGAGAATACACCAATGCCAACGATCCCAATAGAGGCATCCTCCGCGGCATAGCCCTGAATCCTGGCACACCTCTTGAGGTCATCGCGCCGCTTATAGATGAATTGGAAATGGTTTTTCTGCTGGCGGTCAATCCGGGATGGAGCGGACAGAAGTTTATTCCTTCTACTCAAGGTCGGCTCAGTCGATTAAGAAGAATGCTAACCGGCGAGAATAAAGATATTCTTATAGGTGTTGACGGAGGAATCACTCGCGATAACATAGCAGATGTTGCTCGAATAGATACCGATATTATAGTTACAGGAAGCGCGGTCTTCGATGGCAAAGCACCTCTTGAAAACGCCCGGCTTATGATAAATGCAGTAAATGATGCTGCCAAAAAAGCCTGACGCAAATTATATATTGTATGAACTACTAAAAATACACCGGAAATAATGATGACTAATAACGAGTCAAAGCAAAATTCTTTGAAGCAGTTAGCTAAAATAGCACCGATTGTCCGTGGGCTTCTTGCAGAGCCGACAGGTAACCAGGATATACCCTACAACCCCGTCATCTTGAAATCGCTGACGAGCAAAGAAGCTGTTGATTTCGCCGATTCTGCGAACAATGCCCAGGCTTCGGAGTATCCATCACCTTTGAATAAGGATCTGGGCATCCCGATTTTTCCGGAGGCCCTTGATTTAAACAACCCGATCGAAGAACTCCGCAAAAATTTAAGCGATTCTATTGCAGGTTACTCGGCGCAGTACAATTCGAAGCCCCAAATTATATGTCTTCGCAATCTGGGAATACTTTTTGTTGACCCGGGTCACAATAAACCTGAGTTGCCGCTGAAAAATAAAGTTGCGCTGGTAACCGGCGCCGCCGGGGCCATCGGATACGGCATTTGCTGTGGACTTCTGGAAAAAGGTTGTCATCTGGCAGCAACTGACCTTCCAGGCAAAAAGCTTGACAGATTCACAACCGACCTGAAACAAATGGCCGGTGACCGCATCATAGGAATTCCAATCGATGTCACTGATGAGGATTCTGTTGTACAAGGCTTAGAAAGTGTTTCTCTTGTTTGGGGCGGTATCGATATTGTGGTTGTAAATGCGGGTATTCCCCTGGCTAAATTTCTGAAGGACATTGATCTCGATGACTTTCGCAGGCTCGAAAAAGTAAACGTCGAAGGTACTTTCCTTACGCTTCGTGAAATCACCCGTCATTTTATCCTTCAGGACACAGGGGGGGATGTTGTTATCGTATCGACGAAGAACGTTCCCAGCCCGGGTGCCGGCTTCGGAGCTTATAGCGCCACAAAAGCAGCGTCTCATCAGTTGGGGCGTATTGCCAGTCTTGAATTGGCTCAATACGGCGTTCGAGTAAATATGGTTGCGCCGGATGCGGTATTTTCCGAAGGTAAGTACAAGTCCGGCTTATGGGAAGAAATCGGCCCAGATCGAATGAAAGCTCGAGGGCTTGATGAGGATGGTTTGCAGGAGTATTACCAGGGCAGGAATCTGTTAAAAGCCAAAATTACGGGACGGCATGTATCCAACGCCGTACTGTTCTTTGCCACGCGCCAAACACCTACAACAGGTGCCACGATTCCTGTTGATGGGGGACTGCCGGATGCCACACCAAGATAAGAGTCATCGCCAGGCCGTATCAACCGGCAGGAAACTAAAATAATAAAAATATTGTCAGAGGTACGAAAGGAAACATTTAATGAACAAAGCGCTTGCAGAGCTGATAAGAATATCGAATGAAACCGGAGGAGATCCAACCCTTGTTCAGGGCGGAGGCGGTAATACGTCTGTAAAGACGGCCGATGGAAAATATATGTATATCAAGGCCAGCGGTACGGCACTTAAAGATATGAATCAAAAACAAGGCTGGCGGAGAATACGCCTCGAGCCGGTCCTTGCGATATTAAAGGATGAGTCACTGCCTAAACTCGATGCGTCCACTCGCGAGCCTAAGGTCGTAAACATGCTGCTTGATGCATGCGATGATAACGTTAAAACAATCGCCCGTCCCTCCGTGGAAGCCCACCTGCACGCTTGTCTGAATACTTGCGTAATTCATCTGCATCCGAGTGCCGCTGGAGCTTATGTGAATGCGAAAAACGGAAAGGCAAAACTCGCTATACTTTTTAAGGACGAAAATCTTCCGCCACTTTGGGTCCCTTACACAGACCCCGGCTTTCTGCTTGCAAAAAAAATAGCCCGGCTGGTTGATAGCTATCAAGGCAAATTCGGCAAAAAGCCATCAATTCTTTTCCTGGAAAAACACGGGCTTTTCATTACATCAAAAACCGCCACCGGTGCTTTGCGGCTTGTACGCAGCGTAATGAAACGCTGCAACAGCAAACTCAAACAGCCCAGGGGCGGATGTGCAAAAGCAGTTCAACAGGAAAAAATCAGCGACCTTAAGCTCTGCATTGAACGGGCATGTTTCCAGGCTGCCCGTAAGCGCCCAACGATATGGTATTATTACAACGATGCTATTGCCGATTTCTTAAATCAAAAAGATGCAAAGAAAATGCTTTCCGGTTCTTTAACGCCTGATGAGTTGGTTTACGCCAATGGCCCCGCGATGTGGATAGAGTTGTCAAAAAGCAAAAAGTCATTTTCAAAAGCAGTGCTCGAAAGAAAATCAAAAAGTATTGCAGGCCGACTTAAACAGCAGAAACAAAAGGGCAAAAAACCTTATGTAGCGTTTCTGGTTAAAAACATCGGCCTCTTTGTCGCCGGGACAGAAAAGATTGCTCCGACCGTAAGAGATATTGTCCTGTACTCGATGTTCATTCGCACCAATGCCTATCGAATGGGCGGAATTCTCACTTTGAACAAGCGCCAGGAGGATTTCATAAATAACTGGGAATCCGAGGCCTTCCGAAAGAAATTGGCAGCCGGTAAATCTTGATTCAAAACTTACTGCTAAAGGCTTCAGATCTATTTGTCTTTTATATCGTATGCCATCATGGCATTACCGTGACGGACATAGAGCCGGCCGTCGGATATTGCCGGATGCCCCCAATGTTGCCCGTCGCCTTCGGTAACGCCGAATGAGCTGACTATATCGAAGCCCTTTGGCGAAGGCTTCACCAGAGCCACATCTCCGGTATTTTCATCGTAACAGTACAGCATACCGTCGGCATATATAATCGAGCCCTTGTTCCCGTTCCAGGTAGCTTTATACATAACTTTCCCGCTGTCCCAGTCAAGACAGACCCAGTCGCCCTTTGGAATGCCGTCGAAGGTCGAGCCGTACAGATAGCCATCGACCAGCACGATCCCGCCGTGGCCGCTGTCAAGAGTCTGGTCATTCCATTTCTCCCTGGCCGATGTCCCGTCGGCTGAAAGCTCGAACATCACCCCGCCCCTTGTAAATTCGCGCTCGACCGCGCTGGTAACATACACACGCCCGTCTTTATAAGTCGGCGTAACGCCGCCGGTATCGGATGGTGTCACGTAAGGTTCTCGCCAGATTAATTTGCCGTTGTCTGCGTTTACACAGATGACAGATTTTTGAATCATATTTATAAGCAGGCGATTGCCGCCTCTTTCGATAAGAATAGGCGAGCTGTAAACCGATTTCTCATCCAGACCGGCAGTGGCCCAGATAGTCCTCCCCGTCATTTTATCCAGCGCAACAATTGTGCCTTTTTTGCCGCCCGGCGTACAATAGATCTTCCGTCCGTCGATTAACGGCGAGCCGCACATGCCCCATTGAATGTTCTTTCCCTCGAACTTCGTCAGAGTATCTATTTGCCAGACCTTTTCGCCCGTCCGGCTCTTAAAGCAGACCATGTTCCCCGTACCGCTGAATACATATACTCGCTCGCCGTCAACCGTAGGTGTTGTCCGTGTCCCTTTGTACGAACGTGTCCATTCCGGCCCATAAGATTCTTTCCATTTCAGATTCCCCTCAATATCATATGCGAAAAGAAATCCTTCCCCGTCAATCATACCGGTCGTATATACGAATCCACTCGCTATAGCCACAGAAGAAAAACCTATACCCAAACCCTCCACCGACCACAATTGCTTCGGCCCACTTGAAGGCCATTTTTTCAAAAGCCCGGTCTCAGTGGATTTTCCATCTCGATGAGGCCCTCGGAACTGTGGCCAGTCATCACCAAAACAAATCCCGCCAACCAAAAGAATACTCAAAAAAAACATGATAACGCTTTTAAGATTGCTCATAACAAAAGTTCCTTTTAGACTTTTTGACCTGATATTTGTATATGATCCGTTCCCGCCGTTTTTCAATAAAGCCTAATCAGCGGGGGTATTCTGTAATCTTTATATTACCAGAATCCACTTGCCTGTTCCAGATTGTTCTGTTAATCCCGAATATCACCTCGAAAAACCGAAGAAAAAAACTGTAGGTGCCGTTTTGAAGCTCTATTTACAAAAAAACGGCAAAATGGCAACCATCCGGTTGCTTTTTACCGGCAGAGTGTGATATACTACCGGTTTTCAATGTTTTTAGCAGATTAGGTTCGGTGTTGTTACCACCTAAACATAGATTTTGAGGAGATTTACAATATGGATTTTCGTATCGAGGATACTCGAAAGAAACCGAAACCCAAAGTCAAAAACCTTATAAAAGATGGAATTATCAATATTGAGAATGCTACCGATTGGCTAAGGACCATCTATGAGATTCGTTTTTTTGAGGAGAAGGTTTTCGATCTTTTGGGCCAGAATATCATCAAAGGTGCCTCGCACCTTTACGCTGGCGAGGAGGCCGTCGCCGTAGGCGCTACCGCTGCTATTGAACGTGGGGATGTAATCGGCTCAACCCACCGTGGTCACGGCCACTGCGGTGCAATCGGCAATAAATATGCCGACACCGAAGAAAATCGCCAGACCCACTGGAACCGGATGATGGCCGAATTGATGGGCAAAGAGACAGGATACTGCAAGGGCAGAGGAGGCTCGATGCATATCGCCGATGTTGATAAGTGCAATAACCTCGGTTCGACCGGCATCGTCGGCGGCAACCAGGCCCCGGCCGTTGGAGCCGCTATGGCGGAGAAGTACAAAAAGACCGGAAAAGTTGTGCTGTCGTTCTTCGGAGACGGCTCAACCAACACCGGAAGTTTTCACGAGGCAATGAATATGGCCTCAACACTAGCCGTACCCCTCGTGGCAATAATCGAAAACAACCTTTACGGAATGAGCGTACCGTTCTCAGGCAGTGGAATAGACGGCGCCACCAAGGCCAGCAATATCGAAGACATCGCTCAAAGGGCCGCTGCTTATGATGTCCCCGCCATGATTGTGGATGGACAGGATGCCCTTGCGGTCTTTCTCGCTGTACGCAAGGCAGTGGAAATAGCACGAAAAGATAACCAGATGACAATTATCGAAGCCAAGACCTATCGCTGGTACGGGCACAGCCGAAGCGATCCGCGTGCATACCGAACCAAGGCTGAAGAAAAGGCCTGGCATGGGCGAGACCCTATTACCCTCCTCAGAGATAAACTGCTTACTGAGAAGCTCTGCACGCAAGAGCAGTTGGATAAGATAAAGGATATGGCTTTTGCTACTATCGAAACAGCTACAAAGTTTGGAATAGACAGCCCCTGGCCTGACACTGCTGACCTTACAAAAGATGTATATGTCGATGAAACTTATCCCTCTGAACTTATCGACACCGACAAGGCGCTTAGTGCAAAGGTCGCTGAAGCGACCACCGCCTTCCAGGCCGCCCTTGCTTCGTCCACAGCGAAAACAAAAAAGGAAGCGACTGAGCAGGCAAAAGGTCAGATTAACACTCAGTTCGGTATGGATGTTATGACAATTGGCCAGGCGGTTACCGCCGCCCAGGGTGAAGAGCTAAAACGCGACGAAAATGTTTTCATAATGGGTGAAGACGTCGGCCTTTACGGCGGAGCATATCAGGCGACACGGGGACTCTCAGCCGAATTCGGTACCGAAAGAGTTATCGATACCGCAATATCCGAAGCCGCCATCACTGGTGCTGCTGTCGGTGCGGCCCTTAGAGGGATGAGGCCGGTTGCTGAGATTATGTATGTCGATTTTGTTACCATAGCAATGGACCAGCTTGTCCACGTTGGAGCCTATAACCGTTATATGTTCGGCGGCAAGGCCAAAGTCCCGATGGTACTGCGAACCGAAGGCGGCGTCGGCAGGTGTATCGCCGCTCACCATTCGGAATCACTCGAGGCCTGGCTCATGCATACGCCCGGCCTGTATGTCGTAATGCCCTCGACTCCCTACGATGCGAAGGGCCTGCTCAAGGCCGCCATCCAAAGCGATAATCCCGTTGTCTTTATAGAACATAAAGCAACTTACGGCCAGCTCGGCGCCGTCCCGAAGGACGACTACATCATCCCGCTCGGCGTGGCCGATATCAAAAAGCCCGGCACCGACGCGACCATTGTCAGCTACAGTAGAATGGCGATGTGGTCTTTGGAAGCCGCGAAAGTGCTGGCTGCCGAACACGGCATTGACGTCGAGGTAATAGATTTGCGAACACTAAAGCCAATGGATATAGATACTGTAGCTGAATCGGTTCGCAAAACAGGTCGGCTCATCACCGTCAGCGAAGGTTTCTGCACCTGCGGCGCAGGCAGAGAAATATCCGGCCGGTTTATGGAATACGAGTTCAGCGATGGCTCGCACGGTTTTGATTATCTTGATGCGGCCCCCGTCAATCTGGCGGCTGCCGACGTTCCGCCCCCGATGAGCGAGCCGCTCGAAACAGCAAGTATCCCCAGCGTGCAGGGGATAACCGAAACTGTAAGAAAACTTGTTAGCGGCCAGTAATATTTAGCCCCGGTTTACCGCGGACTATGCGATACGATATACGCAATACAATATAAATGAGGATTGAGTAATGGCAAAGGAAGTAAGATTACCCCAGCTTGGCCAGACAATGGAAGAAGGAACCGTTGTTAATTGTTTGATTAAGGCCGGCGACGAGGTAAAAAAAGGTGATGTGATTTTTGAGATAGAAACCGATAAAGCGACCCTCGAGATGGAATCGCCCGCCGATGGTTTTGTAAAGCATATTCTCGTTGAGGTTGACCAGACACTTGCCGTCGGCGAGTCGCTCCTGGTTCTTGGTGACAAGGATGAAGAGGTGCCGCAGAGCTTTATTGATTCTCTAAAGGATGGCGCACCCGCCGTCCCGTCGGACGCCGCGCCTGTTGAGCAGGTTGCCCCCGCCGCAACGCAGCCCGCCGCAGCTCCGCCGCAGCCTGCCGCGCCTGCAGGCAGAGTAATAGCTTCACCTAGGGCAAAAAAACTTGCAGGCGAGCTTGGCGTGGACCTGACGGCTGTTACCGGAACAGGCCCTGCCGGAAAAATCACAGAACAGGATGTAAAACAAGCCGCCGCCTCTAAATCAGCTAAACCCCCGGCACCTGCCCCTTCAGCTCAGGCGGATGTAAAACTCGGCTCGACGGTTCCGCTGAACAGATTGCAGAAAATAACCGCAGAGAAAATGCTCAAATCAAAGCGTGAGATTCCCTGCTTCTATCTTACTGTCAAAGCTGATGTCACCGGTCTGGTTGGCTTGCGAACGGAACTGAACCAGACTTCCGATGTGAAAGTTTCCTACAATGATTTTATTATCAAGGCGGTCGCGACTGGTCTTCAGAAATATCCGATTATGACAGGCCAGTTGGCCGGAGAGTCTATCAAGCTGGCAGAAGCTATCAACGTCGGCCTGGCGATATCCGTTCCGGACGGCCTGGTTGCGCCGATTCTTAAGAACGTAAACAAAAAGGACGTAAAGCAGATCGCACGTGATGCTAAGGCTCTTGTTGAAAGGGCACGCAGCAATAAATTGGCCCCAACTGATGTCGAGGGCGGCTGCATTACAGTAAGCAACCTCGGTGCATTCGGAATAGACAACTTCATCCCGATTGTAGTCCCGGGCCAGTGCAGCATCCTTGGTATCGGACAGATAACCGATACCTGTGTACCGGACAATGGCAACATCATCGTGAGAAAGCTGATGAATATGACTCTCTCGGTTGACCACAAAGTCGCCAACGGTGCAGTAGCCGCCCAGTTCCTCGACTTTGTGAGAAAACTGCTGGAAGATACTTCTACGTTTAATGTGGGAAATTGATAAATCTTTCTGTAGTGTAAAAAATACAAAACTTGTCATTCTGAAAGGAGCGTTTAGAAATGGCAAAGAAAGTCGCAGCCAGGCACTTGCCGAATATAAGAAAAGCCACCCCTAAGGTTCCTGTCATTGGCATTTTTGCAACGTCCGACCCGCGTATTGACAAAGCCAGCCGCACCCGCTGTCAGAATATTGCGAAGATGTCCGCCGATTGTATAAGCGGCTCTGTCGTTATGCCGGACAAGACACCGGTGCCGGTTGTGTATTCTACTGTCTTGATAGATGGTGAAGCGCAGGCTGACATCGTAGCCCAGCAGTTCCGCAAAGCCGGTGTCGATATCCTTGTATGCGTGCCGGATACCTGGGCCTTCCCCCAGCTTACCGCTATTTCGCTACTTCAGCAGTTCCCCTCGAATACACCGATAAATATTACCTGCGGCAACTCCGGCCCCAAGCCCGGCGTTGTCTATGCACACGCTCTCAACGGCGCAATAAGCCAGTACGGACGAATGGCCGCCTTAAACGTTGGCACCTGGCCCGATACCGGAATGAACCCGAAGATGACCGAGCAGACGGCCAAAAATCTTATCGACTGGTGCTATGCCGCAGTTACTACTGTTGCCCTGCGCGGGCGCAGAGTTGTAATCCTGGGACACGACTCTATGGGAATGGAAACCGCTCTTGCACACATCATCCCGACCCGGAACACATTTGGCCTGGAAATAACACGCCTCGATATGAAGCTCCTCGCTGATATGCTCATCAAAAAAGCCTATAGCGAAAAAGAGCTTAAAGCCGTTCGTGCCTGGATTAACAGGTACGTCGGTAAACGTCTGGAGCTGCGCGACGAGGCCGACAGCGAACGGTTTAATATGTCACTTGCAATGTACCTTATCGTTCGTGACCTGATGAAGGATTTGAACGCCGTTGGCGGCGGTTTTATGAGCCAGTTGGAATGGGGCAGCGACCTTCGGGGCATTCCTCTTCCCGTAGCTGACGTAATGGAAAGTTTCTTCAATTCCACCTTCGACCATACCGGCCGAAAGGCTCCGCTACCTTACGCCACCGAAGCCGACGTACAGGGCCTTCTGACAATGCTCTTTATGACCTATCTAAGCGGTGGAAATCCGCCTTTGTTTATGGACTTTAGAAAGGTCTGGGAAGCCTGGGAAATAAAAGAACTGGCCCAAAAAATCGGCGTCAAATCATTGGACAAAAAAGCCGACTGGTATAACAAAGGCCTCGTTGACGGTGACAATTCCGGCAGTGCATCATTCGATTGGGCACAGGCCCCCGGAGCATCGATAAAGAAGATTATGGACAGCATTTCCCTTCCTCTGGCCGAGGAAAACTACTTCCCCGGCGGCGGCAACGCCATTAACTTTTTGACCCCCGCTGGAATCCAAGGAATCGCCGCTCGATGCGCTTACAGCAGCCCTACGGGACTGTTCAGTATGATTTGGGACCAGGCGGCAACCACTGAAGTACCTGCCGAGCTTGCAAAGGCAATGTGCGAACTGACTACGCCTATCTGGCCGCACACGTTTGTCGTCCCGAAATACGCAAGTATGGTCGAGTATAAACAATATCCGCCCGCAAACCATTTCCACATGACCTGGGATTTGCCAGTTGCGAGGCTTCAGCACTGGATGGATTTAACCGGGGTATTGAGCGTGACCCCCTGGGCCGCCAGGCCGAAGTTCATCGAAGGCGTTGACAGACCTCAGCCCTTGCTTCATCTGATAAACGCCGGTTAGGACGCCTGAAATAATGAGCCATCGTGGATAGATATTCCACATTTTCTATGTATATTTAGCCCAGCGATTCCTTGCAAAATTTAACGCACTTGGTAACTTCAACCACTGCGTTTGAACCTTCGGGAACTTTGTATTCAAGCTCGATATCTGCCGGAAACTTCCAACCCTCTCTCTTCATTAACTGCAGGATTAACGCTACCGGCGTGTCACCCTCACCGAAAGGCACATTCGGGCCGTTATTGACCTTCCGGTCCTTCAAATGAAGGCTAAGGATACGGTCATGGTACTTCCGAATTAGTGGTATCGGCGACTCGCTCGTCCCGGCTACGAAATGACCAATATCAAAATTAATCCCTAAATATTTTCCATAGGACAAAATAGGCCCCTCGTATGTCTCCGATGTAAGCTGCGTATGGTTATGGAAACCGATCATAATCTTGTGCTCATCGGCAATTGGCCCGAGTCTCCGTGCCGCTTCCTCCGAAATTTCCCTCGTAATTCCCTTGGCCCCGAGTGCTTTGGCCACTTTGAAGTAATAGTTAATCTCTCCGTCCGTCATATTTTCATTGCCGATACTGCCGAACTTGACGATATGAATATTAACGCCTGCGTCTTTGTACAGTTTGCGAAGGGCTTTGTACTTGTCCATCGAAACCGATAAACGCCATTTGAGCTGGTCTTCCTGTGCTTTTCGCTGTGCTTGACGCTGCTCATCGGTCATCTGTCCACGGCGACCTCCCCTTCGGCCTCGTCCGGATCCTCTCGGCAATCCGGCGAATTGCTCTGCCGCATCACCCATCAGTTCAACCGAGCTGAGCCCGCACCGAACAACGTATTTAAGTATGTCCTCGGCGGCACTTGGCATGCTGCGAAAACTGTAAGTAATGGCCCCGATTTGTACACCGTTGAATTTAGAATTGGGCTTGCTCCCTACCTGCCCACCTGAGCCGCCTAAAGCATATCGCGACATAATCGTTGAGGCCGCTATAGCCGCCGCTCCGCCCATTAATTCTCGTCTTGATATCGTTACTTTGTTCTGTTTTTTCATCGTTATTTCTCTCCTGAGTCGGTTTTATTTTTCTTACCCGTTTACCCCCACCAGATATTTAACTCTTCACCTTTCCCCTTGTCAATTCTAATCTGTCATTCCAAAAATTCCAAATCTGCCATATAAATCGCGGTTATGGTTTTCCCTTCTTCGTCTTTTTTGTTTGAGGAATACCACGACATAATGGCTCGCTTCGGGCTGATTTCAACAAAGCCGGGATAGGAATTATCGCCGCCACTGGGCAGTTCGGCAAATTCGTAAAGTTTATCGTCAACGAGCCAGCACATCGAGGTCTTCGGCCCTCCGCTTATGGTCTTTCGCCCGCCGACTACATACCGCCCGCCCCATCGCACCAGCAATGGCCCGCCGATGTACCTATCGAGGTCTTTGCGCTGCCACTGCGTATAAGGCCGCTCCGACCTCAGCAGTTGAGCATTGTCCCTGCCTCTCCTGCCAATTGCGATGATACCCCCGTCGGCATCGAATTGAAAAGCCGTTTCGTCGCCATTAACCTCTTGAAAAAGGCTGCGCGTTCGCCAGATAAGGCCATCGTCACTTTCCAGCATTGCCGATTCCACCATCGCTCCTTCACCTCTCGGCGCCATCGCAAAGTTCTTCTTCCGTCGCCCGCACAGATACGCCTTACCGCCGAACGTATTGGCTCGCCAGATATAGTGGCCGAACGTCCCTTCCAGCATAATCGGACTGTGCCACTTATGGCCATCCTCGCTCCATGCGGCGTAACCCAAGTGCTTATTCAAGTCATAGTCTTCATATTTCAGCGTCGTTTCCCCACTGTACCATGTCCCGGTATAAACGAATAGTTTGCCCTTAAAGATAAGAAAATGCGGATCACGCGTGTCCCGCTTGGCAACGCTGAATCGATGAACCTGTTCCCACTTTTTCGCATCATCGCTGGCCAGGATTATGATCGACGACGTAGGATGCACCATATGCCCATCCGGGCAGCTCCGAAAAGTAAGGTAGAACTTGCCTCTGAATCGAATCAAATCCGTAAAAGCATTATGTTCCCCGTTATAAAAAACCCGCCTAACGTTCGAAACCCTCACTTCCGGCAGCTTCCCTGCCATCGCCTCGGTAGATATAAAAACCACGCACAGCGTAGTTAAAATTGTCTTCAATTGTATCTTCTCTAAAAATATCATACGCTTACCTCCTGTACATATTTTCATAATTCTACATTCTACATTCTACTTTCTCAATTCTCAATTCTAACTTCTCTAATTCTCTCATCTTCTCGTCAATCCTCTATCGTCCCTCGTACATCTGTAAATCTCCAATCTCTAATTCACTAATCACTTTTTACTTTTCCTCTTGCAGTTTCTATTCAAGGTCTGTATAGTGTTCAAGATTCCACGATATAACACGTCGTTAGATGGGGAATCAGTGCAGAAAAATTTGGCGGTATTGGTACCGCAGGCTCACTTGTAAGCTAAGGCTATTCGGGAAGTTGTAATGCCGAAAGATAAGTCTATAAAGAAAATACTGATTATAGGTTCCGGCCCCATTGTTATAGGCCAGGCCTGTGAATTCGATTATTCCGGCGCCCAGGCCTGCAAAGTTCTCAGGCAGGCCGGCTACAAGGTCGTGCTCGTAAACAGCAATCCCGCCACGATAATGACCGACCCCGAGATGGCGGACAGAACGTATATTGAGCCTATCACCCCCGAGATAGTCGCTAAGATAATCGCAAAGGAAAGGCCCGACAGCCTCCTGCCCACCTTGGGCGGACAGACCGGTCTGAACACCGCAGTCGCCCTGGCCGAGTCCGGCGTACTGAAAAAGTATAATGTCCGGATGCTGGGTGCGAATCTCAAATCTATAAAAAAAGCCGAAGAAAGGGACCGCTTCAAAAAGGTTATGACCGACATTGGCCTTGAAGTGCCCAAAAGCGGTTTTGCACATACCTGGGACGAGGCAAAAAAAATTATCGAATATGTCGGTTTCCCCGCCATTATCCGCCCCTCATATACCTTAGGCGGTATGGGTGGGAACATTGCATATAACGCCGAGGAATATAAGGAATTCATTAACTGGGGTCTGGGCTTAAGCCCAATCAGCCAGGTCCTCGTCGAAGAATCTGTCGTCGGATGGAAAGAATATGAGCTTGAGGTGATGAGAGATAAAAAGGACAATGTTGTCATTGTCTGCTCCATCGAAAACCTCGACCCAATGGGCATCCACACCGGCGACAGCATCACAGTCGCCCCTGCTCAGACACTTACCGACAAAGAATACCAGATAATGCGGAACGCCTCGCTGAAAATCATAAGGGCAATCGGCGTCGAAACCGGCGGTTCCAATATACAATTCGCCGTCAATCCCGAAAATGGAAAGCTCTATGTAATTGAGATGAACCCGAGG
Source organism: Planctomycetota bacterium (assembly GCA_019456195.1). Taxonomy (GTDB): domain Bacteria; phylum Planctomycetota; class Phycisphaerae; order Sedimentisphaerales; family Anaerobacaceae; genus NIOZ-UU13. The sequence continues at coordinate 42,799 of VRUK01000039.1, forward strand.
GTATCGAGAAGTTCGGCGCTTGCTTCCAAGGCGACCGGCTTTCCCATCGCCAAGATTGCTTCACTGCTGGCCGTAGGTTACACCCTCGATGAAATCCCGAACGATATTACTAAAAAGACCCCCGCCTGTTTCGAGCCGACAATCGATTACTGTGTTGTGAAATGGCCGAGATTCACATTTGAAAAATTTCCGAATACCAACCCTGAGCTGACCGTTCAGATGAAATCGGTTGGTGAAGCGATGGCCATCGGAAGGACCTTCAAGGAGGCGCTGCAAAAGGCAATCAGGTCGCTGGAAATAGACCGTTATTCCCTCGATAACCGGCATATCAAAGGCTCTTTTTCTATATTTGATTTGAAGAAAAAGCTCAGAACGAATTGCTGGGATAAAATCTGGTACGTCGCCGAGGCCTTGCGCAGAAAACTGCCCGTTGATGAAATCTTCACACTCACGAAGATAGACCCGTGGTTCCTCAACAACATAAAGGATATTGTCAGGTTTGAGGGAAAACTCAAACACATACAAGACATAAGGCAAAAGACAAAATCCGGACGTAAACCCTCCGGGCTTTTGAATCTGGGTTCTGCGGTCTTGAAAAAGGCCAAGCAGTATGGTTTCAGCGACAAGTATATGGCATCTCTGTTAGGTGTAAAAGAGCAGGAGCTTCGCAAACATCGTCAGTCTCTCGGCATAAATGTCGTTTACAAGACCGTCGATACATGCGGCGCGGAATTCGAGGCGACTACCCCTTACCTTTATTCGACTTTTGAGAGCGATTGCGAGGCGAACCCGACCGACAGAAGAAAAGTCATAATTCTCGGCGGCGGGCCTAACCGCATCGGCCAGGGTATCGAGTTCGATTACTGCTGCGTTCACGCCGCGTTCGCGCTGAAGGAAATCGGCGTCGAATCGATTATGGTAAACTGCAATCCCGAAACGGTCAGTACCGATTATGACACTTCGGACAGGCTTTACTTCGAGCCGCTTACCTTCGAAGATGTTATCTCTATCGTCGAAAAGGAAAAGCCCGACGGCGTAATCGTTCAGTTCGGCGGCCAGACTCCGCTGAAATTAGCAGTGCCTCTGGAAAAGGCCGGAGTGAAGATTATAGGCACGTCCCCCGACAGTATCGGGCGTGCCGAAGACCGCAAACGCTTCAACAAGCTCGTTGAAAAACTCAAACTCCGTCAGCCCTTCAGCGGCACGGCCACGACCTATGCAAAGACCGTAAAGATTGCGGAAAAATTAGGTTTTCCGCTGCTGATAAGACCCAGCTTCGTCCTCGGCGGAAGGGCGATGCGGATTGTTTACGACCCGCAGGAATTAAAGGCCTGTGTCGAAGAGGCGATTGAGGTATCGGGCAAACATCCGATTCTGATTGACAAGTTTCTCGACGATGCTACGGAGCTGGACGTCGATGCCATCTGCGACGGCAAAAGGGTCGTCATCGGCGGGATAATGGAGCATATAGAAGAAGCCGGCGTCCATTCCGGCGACTCGGCCTGCTCACTGCCGCCGGTTTCGATAAGCAAAAAGGTCATGGCGGAAATAGAAAGACAAACAAAACTCCTTGCCCTGGAATTAAAAGTTAAAGGCTTGATAAATATACAGTTCGCCGTAAAGGACGAGCAGCTTTATATTCTTGAAGTCAACCCGCGTGCTTCGAGGACTATCCCGTTTGTAAGTAAATCCATCGGTGTGCCCCTGGCCAAGCTGGCCGCTAAAATAATGACGGGGATGACACTCGATGAGCTGCAATTTACCGAGCAGGTTCATCGCAGCCACTTTGCCGTAAAAGAAGCCGTCTTTCCATTTTTGAAGTTCCCCGGTATAGATACACTGCTCGGCCCGGAGATGCTTTCGACCGGAGAGGTTATGGGTATATCCGACGATTTCGGTATGGCATTTGCAAAGTCTCAGATAGCCGCTGGAAACACCCTGCCGATTTCCGGCAATGTCTTTTTGAGCGTAAAAGACAGCGACAAATCCCGCGCGGTCGAAGTTGCCCGCAGTCTCCACGCAATGGGCTTTAAGATTATCGCGACAAAGAGCACGTGCATCGAATTTATCAGAAATAATATCCCTTCGGAGTTTGCTTTGAAGATTACCGAAGGCCGGCCCAATATAGTCGATTCGATAATAAATGACGAGATAGACTTGATTATAAACACAACCATAGGCAAGCAGTCGATAAAGGATTCCTTTTCGATTAGAAGAAACGCTTTGGATAAGCAGATTCCTTATGTAACAACAATACGTGGCGCTCTGGCTGTGGCAAAGGCCATCGAAGCGCTCAAACAAAGGAAGGTCGGCGTTAAGCCCATCCAGTTGTACTATAAAGAAAAGTCCACAGGACGCCTTACAGCAAAGACAGGAATCGCAAGTCAGAAGACAGACAGACGGTATAGGGCAGAGGACAGAAGACAGATGGCGGATAGAAGAGAGAGGGCAGAGGACAGAAGGAAGAAGACAGATGGCGGACAGAAAAAAGACCGCAGATAGAAAACGGAGGACAGAGTGAAAGCTATATTGTTGCTCGAAGACGGCACTGTTTTCAAAGGCACCTCCTTTGGGGTCAAGGGCCAGAAGTGCGGGGAAGTTGTCTTTAATACGAGTATGACCGGCTATCAGGAGATACTGACCGATCCATCGTATAACGAGCAGATAATTACGATGACATATCCGCTGATAGGCAACTACGGGACCAACAAGGACGACTGGGAATCGCGAAAGAACTTCGCCCGCGGTTTTATTGTTAAGGAGAACTGCGATTATCCGAGCAACTGGCGAAATACGCGAACACTGAGCGGCTATCTCAAGGCCAATAACATCGTCGGGCTCGAAGGCATCGATACCCGGGCTCTCGTAAGGCACATCCGTATAGCCGGGGCGATGAGAGGTATTATCTCCTCCAGCGAATTCGGCATAACGAGTCTGAAGAAGAAACTGCAAAAGTATCCCGGCCTTGTCGGTAGGGACATTGTAAAAGACGTAACTGTGAAAAAACCTTACGACTGGGACAAGGGTGTAATCGACGTATTGAAAGACGAAGAAATAAAGCCGCCGAAGAAATATAAGGTTGTGGCTTTCGATTTCGGTATGAAGCTGAATATTCTTCGGCTGCTCCGTTCTTACGGCTGCGATGTTTACGTTGTGCCGGCCGATACGTCCGCTAAAGAGGTCCTGGCACGAAAGCCGGATGGCGTGTTTTTCAGCAACGGGCCAGGCGACCCTGCCCCGGTGAGCTATGCCATCGAGACGGTTAGGAAGCTTCTCGGTAAGGTGCCCATCTTCGGGATATGCCTGGGACATCAGATTCTCGCACTTGCGCTCGGGGCAAAAACATATAAGCTCAAATTCGGACACAGAGGGGCGAACCATCCTGTAAAGAACCTCAAAACGAAAAAGATTGAAATAACCAGCCAGAACCACGGGTTCTGTGTCGATATGGATTCGCTGGATAAAAAGGCCGTCGAGCTGACGCATCTGAACCTCAACGATAATACGGTCGAGGGGATTCGCTGCAAAGACAAACCAGCGTTTTCGGTCCAGTATCATCCGGAGGCCTCGCCCGGCCCGCACGATTCGAACTACCTGTTCGATGATTTTATCAAATTGATGGACAAGTCCTGATATCATATCTTTTTTAGCCTATTAAATTGGCTTTGTTTTGGGTTTGTTTTGGCTTTAATTGGGTTTGAATTGGGTTTGTTTTTGGCTTTATTGGCTTTGAATTGGGTTTGTTTTGTCTGAATAGCCAATTGTCCATTTTTGCATATCTCATTGTTATAAAGGTGTTTATGTTGATTTTGGCATACTTGACATTGGGTTTGTTTTGCATAATTGAGTGTATCTGGAAATATGTTATAATTGAAAGAGTGCCTAAAGTGTCTAAAGTGCCTAAAATGAGCTAAAGTTGGATTCTCGATGCTCATGATTTAGATTACAGATTATTCCATATCTCAGATTTCCTATTTAGTGAGGATAGAAAAACACCGCCTCTATAATTAGACGAGTGTGCAGTTTTGAACCGAAAAAACCGCTATATTTTGTGACTCTATGCTCGTAACATCTTATTAGAAAAGGAGATAAAAAAATACGAAAATTTTAATTTTTGTTTTTAACAGTGAGCGTTTTTGACTGAAAATCAGTTAGTGAATAGTATTTAGTCGTTGGTATTTGGTAAAAGGTAAAAACAGGGTAAAATGTCGTTGATTTTGTTGATTTTAAATGAATTTACCTAGTTTTTTAGCGTTTTTTTTCGAAAATTGCTAGGTTTTCGCTGGCAGTGGAGGGATATATTAAAAATGTTTACCTCAACATTATTTTTCTATCTTTTTCGGAATGTCATAGTTAATGGTAGATAAGATATTTATTTTTCGCAAACATTTTTAGAATCTGTGTAAATATTCATAAGATAAGTGCTTGCAAGACGAAATAAAAATTGCTACTATATAATTTAAAAGGTCGTATGGAGAG
>VRUK01000003.1 GCA_019456195.1 Planctomycetota bacterium
CTCTTCCGATCTGCCGACCGCACAGAGCTGAATGACCTGTCACAAAAATATACACGAACAGTCGAACAGTTAAAAGCGATGTATGAAAAGTGGGCCGCCAGATGTGCCGTTCAACCCTGGCCCGTCAAAAAGAAATGAGAAACGAAAGAGTATTGTGGATACGAATCTAAACAGGCGTGACTTTTTTAAGACAGTAGGTCTGACCGCTGCGGCAATGACGGTACCTGGATGTGTTCGCGCTGCAAGCCGAGTTAACAGCAGGGCTCCCAGGCATCCGAACATTGTCTTTATTATGGCCGACGATATGGGTTACGGTGATGTAGGTTGTTACAATGCCGAATCAAAGATTCCCACGCCGAATATAGACAGGTTAGCAAAACAGGGCATTCGTTTTACGGATGCCCATTCGCCGTCGGCGGTTTGCACCCCCACTCGTTACGGTGTATTGACAGGCAGATACTGCTGGAGGACATGGCTCAAAAGCGGTGTCGTGGGCGGTTATACCAATCCGCTGATAGAACCGAGCCGGACTACGGTTGCTTCATTCCTGCAAAAAAAAGGTTACCAAACGGCCTGTATCGGCAAATGGCATCTGGGAGTAGGCTGGACACGACACAACGGCTATGTGGGTAACGCTGAAGACGGGCGCAAGTATTTTAATGGCTCGTGGCAGGATGGAGACCCTAAGAAGAAAATGAATGTAGATTTCACAAAGCCCGTTAGCGGCGGTCCGGCGGATTTGGGTTTTGACTACGCATATTTTACCGCTGCCTGTTCGACGATTGACGGCCCGTTTTGCTATATTGAAAACAAGCGTACAGTCGGGATACCGAACAAGATGATGCCGATAGACAAAAGTGTTCATCCCGACTATCGTCCGCGTCCGGGCTGGGTGGCTGATGGTTTTGATGTCACCGAGGTTGATACGATATTTACCGGCAAAGCCATCGAGTTTATGGAAGATAATTCTAAAAAACACCCCGTCAGTCCGTTCTTTTTATATCTACCACTTTCTTCACCGCATGCTCCATGGCTGCCGCCGGATTTTGTTAAAGGCCACAGCGGGGACGGTGCACGCGGCGATCTGGTTGTATGGACCGACTGGTGTGTGGGTCAAATTCTTAATTCGCTCGACCGTCTTGGATTGACGGAAAATACATTGTTAATTGTTACAAGTGACAACGGCCCCCGGCACGGCCGGGAAGATCATAAATCATCGGGTAAGTTACGTGGATTTAAATCGCATATCTGGGAGGGCGGCCATCGTATTCCTTTCCTTGCCCGCTGGCCTGGAAAGATTGAACCGGGCGGCACCAGTGATGAGGTTATCTGTTTGACCGACCTGATTGCAACCTGCGCGGCTGTTGTGGGAGCCGAACTGCCTGATGATGCCGGGCCGGACAGCTTTAACATCCTTCCTGCTCTTTTAGGTGTCGAGCTTGATGAGCCGATTCGCCCTGCTATCGTTCATCATTCTGTTTTTGGGGTATTCTCTATACGACAGGGCAAGTGGAAGTTGATACTTGATACGAAAACGTCCGGAGGGTGGGTTCGTCCGAGAGGAAAGAAACCACAGCCTGAAACTCCCGGGCAGCTTTATAATATGCAGGATGATCCTTATGAACGAAATGACCTGTGGGATAAATACCCTAATATAGTGGAACGCCTCACGAAACTGCTTGAAAAATATCTAAAACAAGGCCATAGCAGATATTAGTATAAAGACAAAATAAGAAATAGGAGGTTTTTCAATGAACAATAATTTGAACAGACGAGATTTCTTAAAGACGGCAGGCCTTACAGCAGCAGCGCTTGTGCTGAACGGTTGTGAAAGTTCTTTTAAGCAGGCTTCGAGCACAGACAAACCGAACGTTATTATTATATTCTGTGATGATGTCGGTTATGCGGATATCGGTGTTTTCGGGGCCAAAGGATATAAAACTCCCCACCTCGACCGGATGGCGGCTGAAGGTGTGAAGTTCACGGATTTCTACGCCGCTGCGCCGTCGTGTACTCCTTCGCGGGCGGCTTTGATGACCGGCTGTTATCCGCAGAGGGTTAGCCTGCCCAATGTAATCGGCCCGAGCGCGAAAGTTGGTATAAGCAGTGAGGAACAGACCATCGCTGAGGTTCTCAAGCCCATCGGTTACGCTACCGCCTGCTACGGTAAATGGCACCTTGGCCATCATACTGAATTCCTGCCGATGCGACACGGTTTCGACGATTACTTCGGCCTGCCTTACTCGAACGATATGTGGCCGAAACATCCGACAAGCGATAGATACCCAGACCTTCCGCTTATAGAAGGCGAAAGAGCCATAGAATATAATCCCGACCAGACGCAGCTTACTACGTGGTACACTGAGCGTTCTGTTCGATTCATTGAGAAGAATAAGGACCGGCCTTTCTTCCTGTATCTGCCTCATTCAATGGCGCATGTGCCCTTGTTTGTATCAGACAAATTCAAAGGCAAATCCGAACAGGGCCTGTATGGTGACGTCATGATGGAAATCGACTGGTCGGCGGGACAGATACTCTCAACACTTAAAAGATTAGGCATTGATAAAAAGACTTTGGTGATATTCAGCTCAGATAACGGGCCGTGGTTAAGCTACGGCGACCATGCCGGTTTGGCCAAACCTCTGCGCGAAGGTAAAGGAACGACGTTCGATGGAGGCCAGAGAGAGTCAACCATTATGCGCTGGCCGGGCCGGATACCCGCAGGCACTGTCTGTAAGGAGCCGGCTTCGACGATAGACATCCTGCCCACAGTTGCGAAACTAACCGGCGCAGCATTGCCTGCTCATACTATCGACGGTAGGGATATCTGGTCTTTGATGTCGGGCAGGCCCGGAGCAAAGAGTCCGCACGAAGCATTCTTCTATTATCGCGGCTATGCGCTCGAAGCGGTCCGCAGCGGAAAATGGAAACTGCACCTGCCCCATGCTTACCGTACATTGGCCGGACGCGAGGGCGGTACAGGCGGCCAACCGACTAAGTATGAACAGGGCAAAATCGATCAGTCGTTATTTGACCTTGAAAAAGATATCGGCGAGCAACACAATGTCTCTGCCCGCTACCCGGATGTAGTCGAGAGGCTGTTGGGTCTTGCTGAGCAAATGCGCCGCGAGCTGGGCGATTCGTCTAAAAAAATGAAAGGCAGCGGCAGAAGAGAGCCCGGACGAATATAACCGGCTCAAAAATAAATTTTCAAGAAAACAGAAGAAATTTGTCGATTTAAAAAAACAAAGTGTTTGTTTTGACGTATGAATGAACAGAGACAGGCAGGTTTGAAATTCTCATTATAATTTTAGCCGTTATCATATTCGCCTTCTTATTTTCATATCTTGAACCTGCCTTGTGAAGAAAAGTTCTTTCGCAGTTTGGCTGGTGATTTTCAAAGGAGAAAAGTTTTGCGCGCAGCTTTTGCGCCGATATGGAAAACAAGATCAACAGGCAGGTTTGAAATACTTTTTATAATTTTAGCCGTCATTATATTCGCCTTCTTATTTCATACCTCTCGAATCTGCCTTTCAGAGAAACTCACTTACACGACTGAGCTAAGAGCAGCCTTGAACGTGCAATAGCTGGCCTGCGCGGAACTTACCGGCAAATTTATAAATATGTTTTGAACCGGCCGTTTTTGAGCGAAAAAACAGAACAATGGAGATTCGCAAAAAACGGTGTTTAGTGCTGTGCATTACATTTTGACAGGAACTGTCATGATACGTGCCCGGTAATTAGTTGTACTTATTGTTATTAAAGAGATTATCAAAATGTGCTTAAGAATGGTCGGTCGCGCGAATCTCCGAAAAATTAAAGGAGAAAAAAAATGAAACGCAAAGGTTTTACATTAGTTGAGCTTCTGGTCGTAATTGCGATCATAGCTCTGTTGATGGGCATCTTAATGCCCGCACTGTCGAGGGTCAGACAGATTGCCTTCCGCATGGTCTGCGGGACGAACCTGTCCGGCATCGGCAAGGCAATGCTTATCTACAGCAATGATTACGACGATGAGTTTCCGCGTGCCGGCGGCAGAAACAGCACATGGGGCAGTACATTAGGTGGTGCTAATGGCTGGATGGCCAATAACCGCTTCGCCGCTTACGGCTTAGGCGCCGACGGCAGCGGTGGTAAGGCCACCATCACATCCAGTTTCTATCTTCTGGTCAAGTACGCCGAGGTAACGCCCAAGTCGTTCATCTGCAAAGGTGATTCCGGGACAACGGAATTCAAGCAGAGCGATTACCCCGCTGCGGCCGGCTTTGATCTTATCGACCTCTGGGACTTCGGCCCCGAGTCGATAAACCACTGCAGCTACTCCTACCATATGCCTTACGGCCTGTACTCTCTGACTACATCGAGCGAGCCCGGTATGGCAGTAGCGGCGGACCGGAACCCCTGGATGACCTCCCCGGCAGCAGAAGCCAAAGATGCGGCATTGTTAAGCTCATACGATCCTACCGGAGGTAGAGAAATGGTCAATATCGGAAACGCCATTGCTCACCAGGAAGATGGACAGAACGTATTGTTTATGGACAGCCATGTGACCTTCGAAAAACAACCATTCTGCGCCATCAACGACGACAACATTTACACCTACTGGGACGGCGGAGATATCCGGCGTGGCGGTTACCCAGTTGCCAACGTTAGTGAGCCGGGTGACAGACTGGACTCGTTTCTCGTAAACGATGGTGAAAAGGGCAGGTGTTTCCCTGCTGATACACCTGTATGGGTAAACGGCGCACTCGTGCAAATCTCGAAAGTTATCGTAGGCCGGACAGTCGGCTGTCTCGCAACAGCCAGACAAATCGAAAAACTTGAAGAGCACCAGGGTTCATTCGAATGCCGCAATATAACGCTCGAAAACGGAAATCGCATCAGCGTCGTTGATACACACCGCTTCATGCTCGATTCCGGAAAATGGGTTGCTGCCCCGAATTTGCAAAGTGGTATGAAGCTCAAATCGTTGAAGGGTTCAATTGCGATTAAGAGCGTCGTAAAAAGACCATTACCTTTCGTTGGCAAGGTCTATAATCTTAAGGTAGCCGGCTCAGAGCAATATTTTGTAGGCAAAGACGGCGTGATTGTGCGAGATTGGTAAGGTTGAAAGCAATTTATTGTTAGATAACCGGGTTGCGTAGAGACAGTTCCTCCTTTTCTGTTCTATTTGAGCGGCCTTGTGTGGCGGAGCACAAGGCCGTTGTTTTTGTGTTAAGTGGTGATTATGAGAACATTTAACAAAACATAGGATTTGTCTTAATCTTCTGTTTATGTTAGACTGCGCATTTTGGTTTTCAAGGAGTTCAAAATTGGGACAAACGCTTACTTACAAGATACTCAGCAATCACCTTATCGAAGGCAAACTCGCCGGCGGTGAGCAGATTGGCATTCGTATCGACCAGACGCTTACTCAGGACGCCACGGGAACCACGGCGTTTTTACTGTATGAATCGATAGGGGCCGCTAAAGTCAAAACCGATTTATCGGTCAGCTATATCGACCATAATATGGCCGGCTTCGGGCCGGAGAACCATAACGACCATTTATACCTGCAAACAATAGCTGCAAAGTGCGGCGTTTATCATTCGCGAGCGGGTAACGGCATCTGTCATCAGGTTCATTTAGAGCGTTTCGGAAAACCCGCCGCGATTCTTTTGGGCAGTGATTCGCATACACCTACCGGCGGCGGAATCGGCATGTTGGCAATCGGTGCAGGCGGATTGGATGTGGCTGTGGCTATGGCCGGCGGGCCGTTTTATCTGAAATGCCCGAAAGTTTTAGGAGTGAAACTGACAGGCGAATTGAACGACTGGGTGGCTGCGAAAGATGTCATTCTCAAACTGTTGAGCATCCTCACAACGAAAGGCAACGTCGGCTGGGTCGTCGAATATTTTGGCCACGGAGCCGAACGCCTGTCTGTACCGCAGCGGGCGACGATAACAAATATGGGAGCGGAATTAGGTGTGACAACCAGCATCTTTCTCAGCGATGAACAGACGAAAAAGTTTCTGTCCGCCCAGAAACGAGAAAAGGACTATCAACTGCTGACGGCTGACGAGGATGTCGAATATGACCGCGTCATCGAAATAAATCTGACCGAGCTTGAGCCGATGGCGGCGTGCCCATCTTCGCCGGATAACATCAAATCAGTCGGAGAAATCGCCGGTCTTGAAACCGCCCAGGTCGTGATAGGAAGCTGTACGAATTCCAGCTTTGCCGATTTAATGATGGTTGCGAAGGTATTAAAAGGTCGGCATGTAAGTAATATGGTCGAATTTGCAATCGCTCCTGGCAGCAGGGAAGTTCTGAATATGTTGGCCCAAAACGGGGCATTGGCGGATATGCTTTCAGCAGGCGCACGGATTTTGGAATCTGGTTGCGGGCCCTGTATAGGGCAGGGTTTTTCCCCGGCGAATGAGGTGGTGAGCCTGCGGACCTTTAACAGGAATTTTGCAGGGCGAACCGGGACAAAAGGCGATAAAGCCTATCTGGTCAGTCCGGAAACAGCCGTTGCTTCTGCCTTGACGGGTAAAATTACAGATCCCCGTGATTTGCCGGAATTGCTCGGGGCTGATTATCCGAAAATCGAACCGCCTGATGAATTTGTTATTGATGACAGTATGATAGAGCAGCCATTGAGTGATGACGAAGCTGCAAAAGCTGAGGTTTTACGCGGGCCCACAATTTTAGTACCCGAGTCCCCTGCACCATTACCGCAGAAGCTGACGGGCCAGGTGCTGATTAAATGCGGCCAGAAGATAACCACCGACCACATTATGCCCGCAGGCACTTTTCTGAAACTCCGCTCGAATGTGCCCGAATACGCAAAGGTTGTTTTCAATTGCTTCAATGAAGAAGGCAAGCCGACTTTTGCCGAACGGGCGCTTCAATTAAAAGAAAAGGCGATAGCTGGTCTCATCGTGGCTGGCGAAAGCTACGGCCAGGGTTCGTCGAGAGAGCACGCCGCACTTTGCCCGATGTATCTCGGTGTACGGGCGGTGATTGCCAAAAGTATCGAGCGAATCCACAAGGCGAACCTGATAAATTTCTGCATCGTACCGATAGAATTTGCCGACCCGGCTGACTATGACAAGATCGAGGACGATGACGAATTAGTGATTGATAATCTGCTCGAAGCAATCAAGGCAAGTGACGAGATTAAGATTGCAAAAGCGGACGACTCATTCGAATTTGTCGGCAAGCTGGAGCTTTCCGAAAGAGACAGGGAGATTCTGCTGTCGGTCGGTCTTCTCAATTACACGCGCAAAAGAGCGAATGAATAAAAAAACAGTAACCATATTCGGGACAAGTAAAGCCGGAGAAGGCGATTCTGCTTATATGCTGGCGTACGAAACAGGCAGGCTGCTGGTTCAGGCCGGTTTTACCATCGCCAATGGCGGATACGGTGGAACAATGTTGGCAGCGGCCAAAGGAGCATCCGAAGCGGGTGGCGAAGTAATCGGCGTAACGTGCTCGGTTTTTAAGAACAGCAGACCCAACAAATATATCAGCCGTGAAGTTGGTACCGCCTCGCTCGATGAGCGGCTGGATAAGCTGATTCAATTGGGGCAGGCTTATGTGGTACTGCCCGGCGGAACCGGAACCCTGCTCGAGCTGGCAAAGGTCTGGGAATTAAAAAACAAGGGCTTTCTCAAAACAGACAAACCGATTATACTTTTAGGCGGATTCTGGAAACCGCTGGTCGATTCGATTGCAGGCGAAGACCCTGACAGCGGCCGATATATAAAGCTGGCAAATGAGCCGCAGCAGGTTATTAAATTGATTAGTGAATATTGATGATTTGTAATTCAAGAATATCTGATATGGAAAATAAACCGGCAATTTTTATTTTACTGTTCTTTTTAGTTACAATCCCGGCTGCATCGGGATTTTGTGCTGAGACCCCACGAGAAAATCTGCTCTGGGACGGCTTTGTTCTGACGGGCGTTAATGGTCAAATAACTCCCACAGTTTTGCCTGGCAAAAGTGAAAAAGCAGTCGATAGTAACGCACCTATCGGGCGCGGCACGAAGCTTAATTCCAGCGAGAGTGGGTGGTTCTTTGAGTTCGAAACGGATGTGAACGATTTAAGAGCTAAAGCCCCTGCAGGGACCACCTTAAAGCTGCTGCCGTCGTCAACACTGGAGAAGTTGATTTCCGATGTTAACGAGCGTTCTGCCAATACTTACAGGCTCTCAGGCTGGGTTACAAAATACAAGGGCAGGAATTTTATTTTCCCGAATCATTTTCTGCCCGTTAGTACAATAATTAAACAACAGCCTAAAACAGATCAAAAACCGGAAGAAGACATCCAAAGCACGCCTGAAAAAGAAGCTGAACAGCCTTCAGTAATTGAGCCGAACGATGTATTGTCCATGCCGAAGGAAATTATGGAAAGGCTCAAGACCGGGAGGATTGTCAGGCCCCCGACCCCGAGACGAACGCCGAACAAACAAAAAATAGTGTTAGAGCAGGATTCCATCCTGGCCGACAGGAGCGCATTTCTGGTCAAAGAGAAAGACGGTCGGCTTGTGTTCATTCTGGATGCCCTTGGCCGCAATACCCGGCCTGTATCGTTGCTGCTGCTGCCCTGCGAAGCGCTGGAACTGGCCGAACTTACACAATCCGCGATTCCCGAGCCAGTACGGTTTAAAATAGCGGGCCTTGTGACTAAGTATAAAGGCGAAAAATATCTTCTGTTGCAAAGGGCAACCCGCATCTACAGCCACGGCAACTTCGCAAGATAAAGGACTAACAAATGCCCCAAGAACTCGACAAAATCCTTATTTCGCATGAACAGCCAGACTTCCCAAACAAGTTGGGTGGGTTTCTCAACTCAAAGTTTGGATTGTCACATTTCGGCATGGGTGCTTCTCATATTAAAAACAGACGAAAAGTCGAAGAGATTCTTGATGAATTTGTAGAAAACGAAAATAAAGTTGCTGAGGTGTTGGCAAAATACACAAAGATGTTTGATAAAGTTAATTTGACACCTGAGCAATTTCGTATTTCTAAAGAAGACTTAGAAAAAGCCCACGCTGAAATTAGCCCAGATTTATTGGATTCAGTCCGTAAGGCAATTGGAAATGTACGCAGGTATCAGAAAGAAGTATTCGTTGGCAATAACAGGGACTGTACCGGATCCACGGGGATAAAATACACACCAATAAAACGAGTTGGCATTTGTGTGCCGGGTGCTTCAGCGCCACTGCCATCTACCGTGATAATGTGTGCAGTACCTGCGCAGGTAGCAGGGGTGAAGGAGATAGTCGTAGTATCGCCGCCAAGATATAAGGATAGCATACATCCAGTAACTTTAGCGGTTTGTCATGAACTTGGCATTGATGAGGTTTATCGAGTCGGCGGTGCACAGGCTATAGCTGTACTTACATTTGAAAATAAAACAATTAAAGAGGTAGATAAAATTGTTGGGCCGGGTAACCAATGGGTTCAAACAGCAAAGCAATTGGTATTTGGGACAGTTGGTATTGATTCGATAGCTGGTCCAAGCGAGGTATTGATAATCGCAAATGACAAAGCCAATCCTGCTTGGGTAGCGGCTGACATGCTCAGTCAGGCTGAGCATAATCCAGGTTGTGCATTTGTTTTTTCAACTTCCCAGAAAGTGGCGGGTCATGTCCTTGAAGAACTGAAAAAACAGGTGGTGCAGTTAAATCGCTCTAAGGAAACAATCGAATGCCTAAAAGCACATAGTGGCATTGCTGTTTTTGCGAACATGGGAGACTTAATTGAAAAGGCTAATGAGTTTACTGCAGAACACTTACAAATCCAATGCGGCGAGCAAAGCAGAGAAATCGCAGACAAAATCGAAAATGCCGGCGCAATATTTATAGGTGATTACAGCCCTGTTGCAGTGGGTGATTACTGGGCAGGCCCCAGTCATACCCTTCCGACCGGAACGACGGCAAAGTTTTTCAGCCCTTTAAGTGCCAATGACTTTATCAAGTCAACAAGTATTATCGAATACGATAAGAAGAAATTGGCCGAAAGCGCCGATGATATTATTCGCCTGGCCGAGGTCGAAGGCCTCGACGCACACGCTAAAAGCATCAGGATAAGACAGCAGGATTAATCTCTTAGCAGAAAGTTACACTTCCCAGTTGAGTCTTTCCTGATACCGCCAGTAAAACCGCCCCAGCAAATGAGCTACGACTAAGAAAATGTACATTATGAAGTAACCGGACAAAAAGGCTACCCATTCACTTTGCAGTAACCGGAGTATGAATATAACGCTCAGCGCAATCGCCCATAAGATGATGACCAATGCAAGGTATATGAAATGAGTACGGAAAACTGAGCCGATAAGCAAAAGTGGATTAAGACCGCGAATGGAATCAAACATAGTGACGGCCAATAAACCTATCGGTAGAAAGAAAATCGCTAAAGCCAGTAAAGACCAGAAAGTTGCGTCGGTTCTATCGGTCTTGATGTAATAATAACCCACTGGCCCCGCAAAGATGAGTATGCATAAGAGCAAGCAGAACAGTTGACCTAACAACTCGCCCAAACCCGGGGAATTAGCAAAAGTTTCTGGTGCCCGAATCCCGCCTTCCGCACTGTCACGAATACATTCGGCAAGGTACCATAAGAAGTACATACTGATGACGAAATTTATAAGCATACTAAACGGCAGTGCAAGAATACCAAAAGGACCCAGTAAGCCTACAAAAATGTTAATCAGTAGTGGTATTATGATTATAATTCCCAAAGTTATCTGGCCCGGTGTGCAAATCGGATAAAGGAATATATCGATAAGCCACGGCAGTTTGCGCTCGGGCGGAAGCTCTGTGTCGTCCGAAGGTTCTTCCTCAGGCTCATGATTGTATTCGGAGGTATTCCCGGAGGTATCAGGATGGCCGGATGGTAGGTCTTGAGTTTTGTCTTTTTGCGGCATATCCAGCAGGGCCAAATCGTAAGCCGAACTTTTCGAGCCGACTTCGGCAGCTACGGAATCATTGTGATTTATAAGGTCGCCTGCGGTCTGTATTTCCGGAACGACAACGATATTCTTACACTTGGGGCATTTGCCTTTTTTGCCTGCGTTGTTTTTGTGAACGCTGAACTTGCCGCCGCAGTTTCCACACCGAAACTTAATCACAGAATCCGCATCATCCACTTTTTAATCTCCCTTTTTTCAGCTCTTAAATCCGTCGATCCGGCCGCCGGACGGGCCGGCAATGCTTTCAAACCGCTCTATCAGATAAGACGCTTTGGAGACGATTTTATTCAACCTAAATTAACTTCGACTATTTTTTTAGCTTACAGGTCCCAGTTAAGTTTATCCTGATACCGCCAGTAGAAACGTCCCAGAAGATGGCCGTCTATTAATGCTGTATAGATAATGACAAAACGAAAGATAATATTCGAAAATAGTGACTCCTGAGCTTGTGCGGGTATCATCCGGATTAATAAGACCTGTAAGACGAGTAAAATAGTAAGACCGAGATACGGGTAGAATGTATTGGAGATCGACTTGGTAAACGTGCGGAAATTAAGACCGCGACCTGAGTCGTGCATAAGAACGGACAACAAAGCCATCGGATAAAAGAAAACGGCAAAGCCCAGCAAAAACCAGGAGATTATGTTCATTTTTCCGACTGTTATCCTATAAAGAACAAACGGACCCAAAAAAACCGCGAAACAACCAATTATATTTACCACCTGCCCGAACATGTCGCCTAAAGTGGGAATCCCGCCTAATCCCTGTGGTGCTCGTACCCAGCCGCCGGCACTCTCGCGGACACACTCGGCGAGATACCAGTATATGTATAGAAATATGAGGATCTTCACAAAAAAACCTGCAATACTGAAGAGAAAAGCAAGCAAGTACGGAAGTATGCTCTCCAGAGAATCTATTAACTGTGGTACTAAGATAAAAATCGCAAGATGTTTCAGGCCCGGCCAATTGAAAGGATACAGAAATATGTCTATTAACCAGGGGGCTTTGCGCAGGGCGGCGGGATCGGTTTCTTGTGGCGGTTCTTCTTCAATTTCCTCTTCGGATTCGCGGGCCTCCTCGGAGGCGATAGCTTCGACCATTTGTTTGTGCTTGAGAATGTTTTGTTCCTGGATATTCAAAAGGCTTGAATCATAAGCGGAATATCTGGAGCTGGTTTGTGTTGTGCCCGTGTTCTCTGGTTTTGAAATGAAGATTATGTAATAACAATTGGGGCATCGAATATTCTTGCCCGCGTAGCTTTCCGAGACGGTGGATTTATAGCCGCAGTTTTCACAGTTAAACCTAACAAAAGGATCCGCCTCACTCACTTTCAATCCTGCCTTTCCGGAGCATTGAAATCAGAATAAGCGATTAAGCACTCGCCAGTTTTTCTTTTATAAGTTCCGATGCTTTTTTGAGAGCATCGTCTATTTTTTTTGGATTTTTTCCACCGGCCTGTGCTATTTGGGGCCGGCCTCCACCCCCGCCGCCGATTATAGGGGCTGTTTCCTTGACGATGTCACCGGCCTTTAGACCTTTCTTAATAACATCATCGGTCATACCCGCAAGCAGTGTCGCCTTGTCGCCGTCGCCGAAGCCCAAAACAATAGCGGCTGATTTCGCCTTCTTCTTAAGCATATCGACCGCTTCTCGCGCCTGCTCGATCTGTGCTCCCTGCAGTTGGCCGATTATTATGGAAGTCTCGCCGACCTTTTCGCATTTTTGAAGGAGTTCTTTCGCCTCGGTCATAACGTCCGAGCCCGAAGCCTTTGCCGCCGTCTTTAGTTCCTTCGAAAGTTTTTTATTTTCCTTTATCAACTGGCCGACCCTGTCAATCAGCCCTTCGGTCGGGACCTTCAAAATTGCCGAAAGCTCATCGACGATGTCACTTGCCTTTTCAAAGTAGCTGTTAAGGCCCGAGCCCGTCAGTGCCGTAATCCTGCGAACGCCTGCCGAGATGCTCTCTTCTTTGATTATCTTGAAATCGCCGATGGCTCCGAGTCTGTCAACGTGTGTGCCGCCGCAGAATTCCCGGCTAAAGGCCTCGGTGATTTGGTCCTTACCCTCTGCGCCGATAGCCACTACCCGGACGTCGTTTCCGTATTTTTCACCGAACAGCGCCATTGCACCCATTTGTTGCGCCTTTTCTTTGGGCATTACCACCCAGGTTAACGGCAGGTCGGAATTGATTTTTTCTCTTGCCAATTCTTCGACCTTTTTCAGCTCTTTGGAGGTGGGAGCCTTGGGACAAGTAAAGTCGAATCTCAAATAGTCCGGCCCGACAAAACTGCCCTGCTGGGCTGCGGATTTACCGAGAACCTGCTGCAAAGTCCACTGGAGCAGGTGGGTCGCGGTATGGTTTTTCTTTATCGCGTCCCTGTCTTTGCTTACGACTGCTTTTACATTTTGGCCCGGGCCAAAAGAACCTTCGACAACTTTACCTCGATGAATGATACAGTTGGCTATTTTTGCAGTGTCTTCGACGACGAATTTAGCGTTGTCCGATTCTATAACGCCGCAATCACCAACCTGGCCGCCCGCCTCGGCATAGAAACAGGTTTCATCAAGAATCAGGCAGACCTCTGCACCGGCTTCGATACTGCCCTGGTCCTTAAAGCCGCCGTCGTCAAGCCAGCCGATTACTTTGCTCTGGCAGCTATTACTATGATATTTGTGGACATCTTCGGTCCTCGGTAATTCGGTATCTGTCAGTGCCGCCGCGAGTGAATCATTTTTTTGAGCCGCTCTTGCCCGCTGTCGCTGGGCTTCCATTAGTTCGTCAAACTTCGCCGTATCGACCTTCAGGTTACGCTCCATGGCCATAAGCTCGGTCAAATCGAGCGGGAAGCCGAATGTGTCATAGAGCTGGAAAGCGTCTTCGCCGTTGACAATTTTCTTTATTGATTCTTGTGCGCGTTGAGCGGCGCCGTTGAAAATTTCGATGCCCCTGTCAAGCGTTCTTCCGAAGCTCACCTCCTCGGATTCGATTACCGTTGAGACGTAGTCGGCCCTTTCTCTTATCTCGCCGAACGTATCGCCCAGGCAATCGACGACCACAGGAACGAGCTTGTACAAAAACGGCTCGTGCATTCCTAATTCTCTGCCGAACCTCGAAGCCCGGCGGAGTATGCGGCGAATCACGTATCCCCGACCTTCGTTGGAGGGAATCGCTCCGTCGGTTATCGAAAAGACAAGAGAGCGAATATGGTCGGCTATTACTCTAAAGGCGTTGTCTGTTTTATTGCCGAGTTTCGATGTATATTTGTGGCCGGTGATACTGCTCGTGTAATCGATTATGGGCATAAATAAATCGGTATCGTAGTTGCTCTGCTTGTTCTGTAGCACAGCCACAATTCTTTCGAGACCTGCACCGGTGTCAACGTACTTGCGGTTGAGAGGCACCAGCTTGCCGTCAGGCAGGCGATTGAACTGTATGAAGACAAGATTCCATAACTCGATGTATCTGGCGCAGCCGCTGTTGACCCGACAATCATGGCCCGGAACATTTTTCATATCACACATCTCAGGACCGAGGTCGATGTGTATTTCGCTGCACGGCCCACAGGGACCTGACTTGCCCATTTCCCAGAAGTTGTCTTTTTTACCGCAGGCAAGCACCCTCTCGGCGGGTATCGACGTTACCTTGGTCCATAAGTTCGCTGCCTCTTCGTCTTCAGGCAGACCGTCGGCTCTGTCACCTGCAAAAACCGTCGCCCAAAGGCGCTCCGGTTTGATTCCCCAAACGTCGGTGAAAAGCTCCCAGGCCCATTGGATTGCCTCGGCCTTGAAATAATCATCGAACGACCAGTTGCCTAACATTTCAAAAAACGTGTGGTGATAAGTGTCTTTACCAACTTCTTCGAGGTCGTTGTGCTTGCCGCTTACACGCAGGCACTTTTGAGTGTTCGCTGCTCTCGGATACTCCGGTGGAGTAAGTCCGAGGAAGATGTCTTTGAATTGATTCATTCCCGCGTTGGCAAAAAGCAGACTCTGGTCGCCGATGGGAACTATGGGCGAGCTGGGGACAAATTCATGGCCTTTGCTTTTGAAAAAGTCTATAAAGCTGCTTCTTATTTGCTTCGCACTTGACATTTGGTATTTCGTTTACTCTCTCGATAATTATTTACTTGTTTTTCTTCGTCGCCTTTACGAAATAACTGCTAATTAATCATCAGTCTCAATAATTAAGCCTTTGGAGACGAGAACTTTATGTTTTATTTCCTCGCACAAATCCTTGTTTTCGATCAGGAATTTTTTGGCGTTTTCTCTGCCCTGCCCAAGCCGTATTTCACCATAATTCAGCCAGGCGCCGCTTTTATCTACGACATCACAACTGGCCGCCAAATCGATCAAGTCACCCTCATAGCTGATTCCGCCGTCGAACATAATATCGAACTCGGCGTCACGGAAAGGCGGTGCGATTTTGTTCTTTACCACCCTTGCCCTTACTCTCGAGCCTACGGCGCTGGTGGCGTCCTTTATGGTTGTTATCCGCCGCAGGTCGATTCGGACAGAGGTGTAAAATTTCAGCGCCCTTCCGCCGGGTGTGGTTTCCGGATTGCCGAACATAACGCCGATTTTCATGCGAATTTGATTTATGAAAACAAGGGAGGTTTTGCTTTTGCTGATTATACTGGTCAGCTTGCGCATCGCCAGGGACATTAACCTTGCCTGCCGTCCCACGTGCATGTCACCCATCTCGCCTTCGATCTCGGCTTTCGGCGTCAGTGCCGCGACTGAGTCAACGATTATGACATCGATGGAATTGGACCTTACCAGCATCTCAACAATGTCGAGTGCCTGCTCGCCTGTGTCCGGCTGGCTGACCAGCAAACCGCTTACATCTACGCCGAGCCTTTTGGCCCAGGTTATATCAAGAGCATGTTCGGCATCGATGAACGCCGCAACCCCGCCCATCCGCTGAGCGCTGGCGATAACGTGAAGAGCCAGTGTCGTTTTGCCGGACGACTCCGGACCGAACAACTCGGTAACTCTGCCGCGCGGGATGCCTACACCGCCGAGGGCTAAATCCAGTGATATTGAGCCGGTGGGTATACCTTCGATTTTGGCGTAGCAGTGCTCGTCCATCTGCATAATCGCGCCTTGGCCGTATTGCTTTTCTATCTGTGCGATTACACGTTCCAGAGCGTCTTCCTTACTTGTTGATTTGGGTTTCAAGGGTTCTACCTTGCCTTTTGGCGATTTGGACGTTGTCTGAGTTCTTTTTGTCTTTGCCATTTGTTTTTCTCCTGTTTCTAATCTCGCTTATGGGTTTATATTCTTTGTCTTAATTTTATTATTGCAGTTTATAATTTCCCAGCACAGTATAAACGGGGCCTTTCGGTGTCAACTGACTTTGATAAACCGAAACAGAATCAGCCGATACGGTCCCGAGCTTAAAATCCTTGTATCCTTCGGTCATTTGCGCCAGTTTAACACCTGCTTTTGAGTTTCTCACCCTGCATAGAGTTAGATGGCCGGAAAACTTTCTTGTTTCCCCGGGCCAGCCCGCCGAAGCCAGCTCCTGCTCAAGGTCGCTTTGTAATTGTATCAGATTTTCGCAGTTTTGTCCCGTACCAACCCATAAAACTCTGGCACTTCTGCCTCCGAAATATCCGACCGTTTCCACCTCCAACTCGAAATCCTCGTGCCTGCTCGCGACCTCTTGCGTTATCTTACATACATCTACGGTCTGTACATCTTTAATTTCACCTAAGAAATTCAAAGTCAAATGCATCACATCAGGATTTACCCATTTGACATCGCCTTTTTTTATATCAACTTTGCTGCGCATCTCATTTTGCAGTCTGCTCAGGGCCTTTCTGATTTGCTCGTCGATATCTATTGCTATAAATACTCGCATTTAACTGTTGCCGGTTAAAAAGTTGTAAGTTTTCGCAGAGTTTCAAATCTCCTGTCAATATCGGCCCTGTCTATGGAGGTTAATCCGCTCAGTGAAAAACCTGCAATGGAAAATGAGGCAGCCACGGTGCCGTATGCAATTGCTTTCTTTAGCGTCTCGAAATCTGCTTTGCCGCTTTGTGCCAGACAGCCCATAAATCCTCCTGCGAAGCAGTCACCTGCTCCTGTCGGGTCTTTAACGTCTGTCGCCGGATAGGCGGGCAGAATAAATTTATCTCCACTGGCATTGCACATTATTGAGCCGGATTCGCCTTTTTTAAGAATCACGACACTCGGCCCCATATTCAAAATTATTTCCCCGGCCTTTATCAGGTTGCTCTGGCCCGCTAACATTCTTGCCTCGTCTTCGTTGATCATCAAACAGTCGATTTTTTTCAAAAGTGCTTTTAAGTCATCCAGGTTGTTTTCGATCCAGAGGTTCATCGTATCAACAGCTACAAACTCAGGCTCATCGACTTGTTCGAGCAATTGCTCCTGAAGGGCTGGCGCTGTGTTAGCGAGGAAAACGAATTTACTGTCTTTAAATTCCCCGGGCACACTCGGCGGCGCCTCGGCGAGAACATTTAGTTCTGTAAAATCCGTGGTTCTGTCGTCCATGTTTTCGTGATAAGTGCCTGCCCAGCGAAAGGTTTTGCTTTGCTTTCGGACCTCAAGGCCCGTAAGGTCCACGTCTCTGCCGTCAAATACCTTTGTCAGATCAAACGGACAGTCCGCCCCGACAACACCTACGAACCGGACGGGCGCGAAAAAGCTCGCCGACATACTGAAATAAATAGATGAGCCGCCGAGACAGTTCTCACTCACGCCGTAAGGCGTCTTAACTGTATCAATTCCTATAGAGCCTGTTACTAATAATGACATTCCTGTATTTTTCTCCTTTTAGTTTTCCGATGCAAATTTTTTCAGTGTGGTATCTATTCTGGCTAAGGTATTCTCTTTACTCAGCATTTGGACTGATTCAAATATAGGCAGACTAACCGTGGTCCCGCAAATAGCTACACGCAAAGGCTGGGCGACTTTACCAAGACCTACCTGCTTTTCCTCCGCCAACGAACGCAGCATATCTTCGATCCCCTGCTCTGTCAGTTGCTCCATCGCCGCGAGTTTTTCGCGCACGATTGCCAGAACAGCTAATCCGTCACTTTTTAGCAGAACCTTCCTAACTGCTTTTTCGTCGTATTGAATTTCGTTGTTGTCAAAAAAGAGAAATCTGCTTTTACGCTCCATATCAAATAAGGTTCTCGTTCCTTCGCAGAGTTTAATTATTTTTGAAAGAAGTTCATCATCTGCGGAATTTACCGGAGAGTTGACGGTCTTCAGGTAAGCTCTGAAATGCTCGAGGACTTTCTCCGGCGGCGTCATCTTTAAATGTTCCATATTGAAAGACAGAAGCTTCTTGCGGTCGAACAGGCTGTTGGCCTTGCTCAGGCGCGAAAGATCAAAAGACTCGATTAGTTCACCAATCGGCATAATCTCGCGATTGTCACCCGGGTTCCAGCCCAAAAGCGCGAGAAAATTGACCATTGTTTCGGGCAGATAGCCGCTTTTGAAAAAATCGACAATATTAATTTCCGGCAGGACGATCCCGAGGTATTCTGCCATCGCGCCAATAGCGGGCATATCAGGAGTGGCTTTGCCCTTGATAAAAGAATCAAGCTCTTCGGGAGCAATGCCAGCCACCTCGGCGAGCTTTCCGGCCTCGATTTCCGGCCTCGCCTTAATTGCATTGCGAAGGGCCTTTGGACGCTCGCGCTTGGAAAGTTTTCCTCCTGAATCGCTGATGGTGACGGACATGTGAGCGTACTGAGGCAGTTGGGCATCGCCGAACAGGGCTTTCCATAGTGCCTGCTGGCCCGGGGTATTCATCAGATGCTCCTGGCCGCGAATAACGTGCGTAATCTTCATCAGGTAGTCATCGACTACGCAGGCAAAATTGTACGTTGGAAAGCCGTCGCTTTTCTGAATGATAAAGTCGCCTATTTCACCCGCCGCGAATGTAATTTTATCGCGGACAATGTCGGTAATCGCCAGGGGCACATCCTGTGGCACGGCAAAGCGGACCGTTACAGGTCGGCCCTGAGCTTTTACCTTTTCAACATCGCTTTCGCCTGGGAATTCTTTGGGACGCGGATAAGAAAAAGACTTTTTTTGAGCTTCAGCTTCTTTGCGAAAAGCGTCAAGCTCTTCGGTGGTATCGAAACAGTAATAGGCCTTTTTTTCATCGAGCAGCTTCTTTATGTGTTTGTCATAGATGTCCATTCGCTCAGACTGCAGATAAGGCCCGTTCGGTCCGCCTGTTTCCGGCCCTTCGTCCCACTGGATTCCGAGCCAGCGCAGGTCGTCCATAACCTGTTGGGCCGCCGTCGGAGTGTTTCGTTTCTGGTCTGTGTCCTCGATACGCAAAATAAATGTACCGCCCGTCCGTCTGGCAAGGAGCCAGTTGAAAAGAGCTGTACGTGCTCCGCCGACGTGCAGATAACCAGTTGGTGATGGGGCAAAACGTGTTACGACCATTATAAACCTCGTTAATTAGGGAAAATACGTAAAAAAGAAGGATAAGTTATACCGGGACTTTTGTCAAGGATGGGGCAACGGTATTAGCAGATTTATATGCTTGATATACAGGATTTACAAATATCTGCCGACTCGATTTTTGCTGGATTTTGTATTTTTGTCTTAAAGTTATATTTTGGCTGTCCGAGATAAGCATAATCTGCTAAAATGAGTTATTGATGACAGGGAGATTTATTATGGATAGACAAACGGTTTTAATGCGATTAAAAGAAAATCTCGAACAAATCAGACTGCGGTTTTCCGTTGAGAGGCTTTCTGTCTTTGGCTCGGTGATTCGTGATAAGGCGAGTGAGGACAGCGACGTGGATGTGCTGGTTGCATTCGAGAAGAAAGCGAATTTAGATGTCTTTATGGACTTGAAGTTCTATCTGGAAGAGCTGCTGGGAATGGGAGTTGACTTGGTAACCGACAAGGCACTTCGCCCGCAGGTCCGACGAGCGATTGAACAGGAGATGGTCGATGTCGCATGACGAAATAATGTAACGGACTTGCATTGAAATGCCTGATAGCTAATCTAAAGAAATCAATAACCTATTCCTCATAGGAGCAGGCTTTACAAAAGCAATCTTTCCGAAAGCACCACTGAATAATGAACTGTTTGGAAAGCTCATAAAATACTGCGAAAAGAAAGATATACCTACACCTCTGAAAAAATATAAATTAGGAATATAAAACAGATGATATTGAAATCATCCTTACAAAATTAGACCTGGAAATAGCGAGTTCCCGCCCAAACACCGCAAAAAACTTGACAGATGATAGAATCGCCATCGAAAGACATATCGCAGCACACTTTATACCCTTCTCGTTTAATGAAGAGGTTTTTAGCAAAAACAAGTGGCTAAGTGATTTCGCAAAACTATTCGGCAATAACGATGCAATAGTAAGTCTAAACTATGACTGTTTTTTAGAAGGCCTGCTCGACTACTCCGGGATATGGGATCCTATGGGATATGTGAATATAGCAAATCCCCTGTTTAAACCTGAACTACCTAATCCCCAAAATATACTTGTTTATAAAATTCATGGCTCGTCAAACTTCAGAATTTCCTCTGCTATACTTAGAGAAAAAAACCAGAAAGTTATCGGTTTAATAATAAGTGACGATTTTTTTCCACGCTCAGGAAAATACACAGGATTCGGTGATAGCAATGAAACACAGTTATATATCATAGTTCCCAGCTTTGTGAAAATTCCTCATGTCCAAATAGCAGGCATGATAAACAAAGCTATTAAAGTCGCTCCTTATGCCAAAAATATGGTTATTGGCGGCTGTAGTTTAAGGCCGGAAGACAACTCTGTATGGCTTATAATTACCAGTTTCATCAAGAAAGAACTGCCAACTACCAAAAATCTTATTATAATCGACCCTGACGCTAATAATATTAAGGATAGAGTTGAGAGCTATTGTGTAGGAAGCACCCAGAATCTAAATATTTACCCGATACCCGAAAAATTACAAGATGGAATTGAAGAGCTTTTAGAAAGACTAAATAATTATGAGCACAAAAAGTAACTATAACTCTGACAACATAGAACCAGCCAATCTTGATTTTATCAGGCAGATTGTGGCTGAAGATCTGAAGACTGGTAAATGGGACGGTCGGGTCGTAACACGGTTTCCGCCGGAGCCGAACGGCTATCTGCATATAGGACACGCCAAGAGCATCTGTCTGAACTTTGGCATCGCGGCCGAGAATAAGGGCGGCCTCTGCCATTTACGCTTCGACGATACTAATCCAGTCAAGGAAGAACAGGAATATATCGATTCCATTATAGAAGATGTTCGCTGGCTTGGCTGGGACTGGAACGAGCATCTGTATTACGCCTCGGACTACTTCGAGCAAATGTATGAATTTGCTCTTGAGCTTATAAAAAAGGGCTGTGCCTACGTCTGTGACTTGACGGCCGGGCAGACAAGAGAATATCGCGGCTCTCTGACCGAACCGGGAAAAGACAGCCCATTTCGCAGCCGTTCTGTCGAGGAAAATCTCGACCTGTTCGGGCGGATGAAGAAAGGCGAATTTCCGGATGGCTCTCGCACCCTGCGGGCTAAAATCGACATGTCATCCCCCAACATTAATATGCGCGACCCGGTTATGTATCGAATCCTGCACGCGGCGCATCCCCGCACCGACGATAAATGGTGCATCTATCCGATGTATGACTGGGCCCACGGGCTTGAAGATTCCGTCGAAAAAATCACCCATTCTATTTGTACCCTGGAGTTCGAGAACCATCGTCCTCTGTATGACTGGTTCCTTAACGAGCTTGGGGCGTATCACCCACAGCAGATAGAGTTTGCCCGGCTCAATCTGACATATACCGTAATGAGCAAGCGAAAGCTGCTGCAGCTCGTCCAGGAAAACCACGTCAGCGGCTGGGACGACCCGCGAATGCCGAGCATCTCAGGCCTGCGAAGACGGGGCTACTCACCGCAGGCCATTCGGGAATTCTGCAGACGCATCGGAGTCAATAAATTCAACAGCACAGTCGATATCGCACTGCTGGAACATTGCCTGCGCGTAGATTTAAACAAGACCTCGCCTCGCGTGATGGCCGTGCTAAAACCGCTCAAGGTGGTCATTGACAATTACCCGCAAGGTCAGGTCGAAGAGCTTGAAGCCATTAACAATCCCGAAGACCCGGATGCTGGCACTCGAAAAGTCCCATTCTCGCGAGAGCTGTATATTGAGCAGGATGATTTTATGGTCGAGCCTGTTAAGAAATTTTACCGCTTGGCCCCCGGCCGGGAGGTCCGCCTGCGATATGCGTATTTCATCACCTGCACGGATGTAATTAAGGATGAGAACGGCCAAATCGTCGAGCTGCACTGCACTTATGACCCCGCCACACGCGGCGGTGATGCTCCCGATGGGCGAAAAGTCAAGTCAACGCTGCACTGGGTTTCTGCCCACAAAGCCCTCGAGGCACAGGTGCGATTGTATGACCATTTGTTCACGAAGGAAAATCCAGACAAGACAGCCGAAAGTGAGGATTTCAAATCAAACCTGAATCCGGACTCATGCCAGGTCCTCAATTCCTGCCGGATTGAGCCGTCTCTAACAGGTGCCGCACCGCTCAGCCGATACCAGTTCGAAAGATTAGGCTATTTTTGTGTTGACCCGGATAGCTCCGATGGAAAACTGATATTTAATCGAACGGTAGGATTGCGTGACACATGGGCCAAAATACAAAAAGCCCAAAAGAAAAAGTAAGCGATTCCTAACTTTTCCTATGGGCGAGGTTGTATAATCTTATTAGGTCGTTAACCAAAAAGCTCGGCAAATTTCTCTTCAATATCAGGATGCTCACACAGCGTCTGGCCGATCAGGACCGCCCTTACACCGACGGACTTTAGCTTTTCTACATCGGCCCGCGTCTTTATCCCACTTTCAGCGACAAGCTCATTTTTGTCGTCGATAAATTCAGCTAATCGGCTGGTCGTGTTCAAATCGACCTGCATCGTTGTCAAATTGCGGTTGTTGATTCCGAGAACGCTGTATCCTTTTTCAGGAAAACCAATCATGCTTCGAACAGCCATTAACGTATCGGCGTGGTGGACTTCGAGAAGAACCGTTAGAGTAAGCTCGGCCGCTGCTATCATCATGTCCATCAGTTCGCCGGGCTTGAGTGCTTCTGCTATTAATAGTATCGCGTCGGCGCCGGCGGCGCGGGCTTCATAAACCTGCCAGGGCTCGATGATAAAATCCTTTCGCAAAACGGGTAAATCTACCGCCCGGCGTATCTGATTTATATATTCGAGACGACCTTGAAAATATTTTTCGTCGGTAAGAACGCTGATTGCGTCGGCGCCGCATTCCTTGTAGGTTTGCGCAATCGCCACAGGCTCGAAATCCTCGCGGATGATCCCTGCAGATGGCGAGGCCTTTTTGACCTCTGCTATAACGTTTATGCCCCGACTGTTGGCTTTGGTGATGGCCTTGTAGAAGTTCCGGCACTTCGGCATTGTGCGAACCTGCTCTTTAAGCTCCTCAATACTTGTCTTTTCTTTTCGAGAGCGCACTTCATGCCTTTTGTCGGCGATTATTTTGTCTAATATATTTGCCAATGTACTTATCCTGCGACCCTGACATAGCCCATATGAAGCTCGTTGAGGGTATTGGACAGGACCGTTTCTTCCTCTGGAGTTAAATTGCCTTTGGTTTTTTCCTGGATGGTTTCGAGTATATCGATATGGTATTTTGCCATCTCCAGGTCCGGCTCCTTTTCTTCCTGGCCCTTCACATGCAGCAGGCCCAATGCAAACAGTGACTGCGTGGTGAGCATGCTGACCAATGCGGCAAAATTACCCTCCGGTAAAGGCCCGCGGTCCGGCTTTACTTCCTCCTTCTTTTCCTTCTCGGCTTCTTCCTGTGCAGCTAATATCTCCTTTTCTTTTTGCGCCTCGGCTTTCCAGTCCTCATCGACTATGATTTTTTTCTCTTCTTTCTTTTCCTCTTTGGACATAGCTTAAACCCTCTGAATATTCTTCTTATCTTCGATATTTTTTCATGCTTCTATCGACGTCACGTTTCTGGTCGCGTTCGGTAATTGTTTTTCTTTTATCGTATTGCCTTTTACCTCTGGCCAATGCTAATTCTATTTTTGCATAACCCCTGTCGTTGAAGTAAATTCGCAGTGGAACAAAGGTAAAACCTCGCTGTTCGAGCTTTGTTCTTATTTTGTGTATTTGTGATTTATGCAGCAATAGCTTTCTTTTTCTCGTCGGTTCATGCTGGTTCACCCCCGCCTGCTGGTACTGCGCAATCGATGCCCCAACGAGCCAGCATTGCCCGCTGTCGATTCTCGCGTACGAACCGTTCAGGTCGGCGGTGCCGGTCCGCAGTGACTTGACCTCGCTGCCGAGCAGTCCAAGGCCGGCCTCGAACTTCTCGACAAGCTCGAAGTTTCTGTAGGCCTTTTTATTAACTGCCACAGGACCTTCTTTACCCTTATCCTTTTGTGATTTTGCTGCCATTCCAACTATAATAGCGAAAGGAAAGGATTTTTGCAAGAACTGCCCTGCGTGTATTCCCGGGCGCACACCAATAAAAAAAGCGGCCTTATGCGATTGTGCATAAGGCCGCTTGTGAATAACCGAAGCAGGAATAATCTGTGCTCTATCAACGACTGTATTGAAACGCCGTCTTAGAAATCACGTACGACTACTCCGTCTTTGCCTACATTGTACTGATCTGAGTTGCTGATCTTGAGGTTATAAACATTGCCTACGAAAGGCATTGCTCTGGTTACAACGCTCTTGATTGCAACTGTGCCGTTTAATGTCTTAAGGCTCATGCTGCTTTCCAGGTTCTGGGCTGCTACCCATTTGCCTGAATCAAGCATGAAGCAGTGTGCATCCACGACGCTGATGCTGTTGCCGTTTTCGAGTGTGATGTCGCGGCATACCCAGGAACCCTGATGTACTTCGAGTTTCTCTAAGCTTGCTGCTGCAAGACAGTTGGCTTTGCCGATTGTCTGGCCTGCGGCTACTTTCGAGATTTTCACCATTGTGCCGTTTACCCATACTGGTGTATCAGCAAGGAAGCATCCTCTGCCCTTTGGTGGTGGTGCTGCTCCGCCTTCGGCATCGTTTACGAGGAATGAATCCAATCTGTCCGTAGGCTCACTTACCCCAGGCATTGGTAATCCACCTCGTCGGATGTCTCCGCCGTCCCAGTAGGTGTAAATGTTGTCGTCGTTGATGGCACAGAACGGCTGTTTTTCGAAGCTAACATGGCTGTCCATAAACAGTACGTTTTGTCCTTCTTCCTGGTGAGAAATAGAGTTTCCAATATTGACCATTTCTCTGCCACCGAGAGGATCGTATGAGCTCAACAGGGCCGGATCTTTGGCTTCGGCCGCCGGAGAGGTGATCCATGGGTTACGATCCGCTGCCACTGCCATACCGGGCTCGCTCGATGTAGTCAGAGAGTAAAGACCGTAAGGCATATGGTAGGAATAGCTGCAGTGCTCATTTCCTAAGGGGCCGAAGTCCCAGAGGTCGATAAGATCTCTGTCACCTGCTGCGTAGTCCGTGGGCTTGAATTGTGTAGTCCCGGAATCACCCTTGCAGATGAATGACTTGGGCGTTACCTCGGCGTACTTGACCAGAAGATAGAAACTGGACGTGATGGTGGCGTTTCCACCGCTGCCGTCGGCGCCTAAGCCGTAAGCGGCGAAGCGGTTATCAGCCATCCAGTTAGCTAAGCCAAAACTCCAAACGCTGTTTCTGCCGCCGGCACGCGGAAACTCATCTTCGTAATCGTTGCTGTAGATGAGCATTGCCTTGCCGATACCGGACAGGTTTGTCCCGCAGACCATACGGAAGGCAATCTGCCTTACCTTGGCCAGAGCAGGCATCAGGATACCCATCAGCAGCGCGATAATCGCGATGACGACAAGTAACTCAACTAATGTAAAACCTTTTTTCCTCATTTTTGTTCTCCTTTTCCATTTCGAGATTCGCAAAATTAGACCGTTCTTAAATACGCTTCGGTTTACTTTGTAATTTATAAATGCTTACTGCCACATGAATGCCGGACACTAAACACTCTTCCGTAGGCGAATCTCCTCGAGTTAATGTTGTTTACTTAAAAACGGCCAGTCCAACCTGGTTAAACCATTTAAAAACAGAGTTTATACGCTTAAATTTACATACTTCCAGAATAGCTGCTAATTCGAGGTGCCCAGCCAAACCGTAAAACGCCTCTTCAATATGCCTCATCCTGACAGGTTGGTTTTCCGATATGAAATTTTGAACCAAATATGATGACGGTTTTTATTATGATAACAGTACTTTCCAAACCTACCTGTTTCAGATATAATCGTAACACAGGGCGTCTTCCCTGTCAAATAAATTTCGGCGAATTTTACAGGTTTCTTGATAAAAAATTAAAAATAGTGTAATATCCCTGTTTTTAGCTCGAAATCGTGGATGTGGGTACTCAACAAATGTACGAAGATATAAAAAATGTGCTCAAAAAGCACCGCCAGAGCCATCTTTTGGCATTCTGGGACCAGTTGGATACAGTTCAAAGACAGCGTTTGCTTTCGCAAATCCGCCAGCTTGACCTTGCGAAAATAGACGGTTGGGTGGCTGATTATGTCAAAAAACCGTCTTCTGACGCAATCAGAGGCGATTTGCTTCCTGCTCCTTTTTATAGCCTTAGGCCGTCCGATAACAAGCAAAAGCGAAAGTACGCCGAAGCTGTAAAATTGGGCCAGCACCTGATACGACAGGGAAAAGTTGCTGCTTTTGTTGTCGCGGGCGGACAGGGAACAAGACTCGGATTCGACGGCCCAAAGGGGGATTTTCCTATCAGCCCCGTCAAAAACAAAACACTGTTTCAAATCTTTGCTGAGTACATCGCAGCGGCCTCAAAAAAATACAATACCGTCTGCCCATGGTATATCATGACCAGCCCCTTGAACCGCGCAAGGACCGAGGAGATCTTTCGTTCAAATAACTATTACGGCCTGGACGAAAAGGATGTCTTTATATTCCAGCAGGGCACAATACCCAACTTCAGCCCCGACGGCAAGGTACTGCTGGCAGACAAAGCCAACCTGAGCAGCTCACCAGACGGACACGGTGGAAGCCTTAAGGCGCTTTACCAAAGCGGCGCGATAGACGATATGAAAAGACGAGGCGTCGAATTTATCAGCTACTTCCAGGTAGATAATCCTCTGATAAATATTTTCGACCCTCTCTTTATCGGACTGCACGCCCTCGACAAAGCCGAGATGTCTTCAAGAGCGGTTATTAAAACCGGGCCTTACGAAAAGGTCGGCAATTTCTGTTTGGCTGACGGCAGGCTGAACATCATCGAATACAGCGATTTGCCTGACGAGCTGGCAGAAAGACAAAACCCGGATGGTTCGTTGACCTTTAAACTCGGTAGCATCGCTATCCACATCATAAACCGCGCCTTCGCCGAAAGACTAAACACCGATGGTTTTTCTTTGCCCCTGCACAGGGCACTTAAAAAAATTCTGCACATTGATGAGCATGGAGAACCTGTCGAGCCAAACGGTGTGAAGTTAGAGACCTTTGTTTTTGATGCTGTGCCGCTGGCCTCGAAGTCGATAATCTTAGAGACGCTCCGGCCTGAAGAATTTGCGCCCACTAAAAATGCCGCAGGTGTCGACAGCGTTGTAACCGCCAGAAAGATGATGGTTGCCCGCGCTGCATCCTGGCTCGAATCGGCTGGCCTGACCGTTCCGAAAAAGCCGGATGGTTCGATTGATTGTGTAATTGAAATCGCCCCTGGTTTCGCCCTCGGTAAAGAGGACATCAAAGAAAAGCTCAATCAGATACCACAAATCAATCCGGATGACGAAATCTATCTCACCTGAGATACCGGCCTATCTCTCGACTCTCACCTCTCGCCGCCTCCACCATACTTACCGCCTGGAGAATTTATGCACGGTTTCGGACGTGAACTTTTGGCCCGGGAGCAAAACAACTGTAGGAAAATCAGGTTTATTGGGCGAATCCGGGAAGTGCTGCGTTTCCAGGCAGAATCCATAGTGCTTCTTATATACTTTGCCTTCCTTGCCTGTTATCAAGCCGTTCAGGAAATTACCGGTATAGAGTTGAACGCCCGGCTCGGTGGTATGTATTGTCATAACTCGACCGCTGCTTGGCTCATACACCTCGGCGCACAAAGCGAGCGTACCGCCACCGCCGTTGAGGACATAATTGTTGTCGTAGCCGCTTCCAACCTGCCTGATTCGAGCACCAATGGTCGTCGGTGAAGTAAAGTCCAGCGGTGAACCTGTGACGCTTTTAATTTCGCCCGTGGGTATCAGCTCTTCATCGAATACGGTGTACTTGTCTGCGTTGATCATAAGCTCATGCCCAAGAACGTCCCCTGTCCCCTGGCCGGCAAGGTTGAAGAAGCTGTGATTCGTCAGGTTTAATATGGTGGTTTTGTCCGTCTCGGCCTCGTAGCTTATCTTCAGCTCATTATCTTTTGTCAGAGTATAGGTGACGGTGCACGCCATATTGCCGGGGTATCCTTCTTCGCCGTCCTCGCTGACATAGCTCATCTTCACCAGCGATTGCTGGCCCTCGGCCCTTACGTCCTCGGGCTTCCAGACTACTTTGTCAAAGCCTTTTCTGCCGCCGTGTATATGGTTCTGTCCATTATTCTTAATCAGATTATACTCGGTACCATCGAGCATAAATTTCGCGCCGCCGATACGATTAGCGTATCGGCCGACAGTAGCGCCGAAAAAAGCGCCGCGTTCGATGTAGTCTGGCAGATTATCATAACCGAGTGCAATATCAGCAAGATTACCCTCGCGGTCAGGGACCTCCAGCGAAACCAGAATAGCACCGTAATTGGTAATCCTGGCTCTAATGCCGCTGGTATTAGTCAATGTGTATAAAACAATCTGCCTGCCGTCGGGAGTTTGCCCAAAAGGCTCTTCATTAGCACTCATTAATCTTGCCTCCTTAGCTTCCGGTTCTTTCGGAGTTTTCTTTTTACAGCCGGGCATACAAACAGTAGTTAATGCCAGAACATATATAAGACAAAATTCCTTCTTCATCTTTTTTTCTCCCTGCTTGAAATTATATAAGTTTTTATGAATTGTAAAACCATTCTTGAAATATACCGCTGGCGAAATAAATTGTCAAAAAATTTCTTTTCCATCTTGGGTATCATCGAACATTGTAACGGAATTTTCGAACTTGACAACATATTAAATTGTTGTAATTTATCGATATATTTAAAGGGGATGGAGTTCCCCGTATAACCGCCCAAAAAGCTGATAACTCCTACTGTGGATCAGACTATGGGAGTTGTTTCTTACTCGAAAATCTTTCACGCCTGATCTTTCTCAAATGAAATGTATTATATAACTTGATGCTGGAGAGTGT
This sequence comes from Planctomycetota bacterium, assembly GCA_019456195.1. Taxonomy (GTDB): domain Bacteria; phylum Planctomycetota; class Phycisphaerae; order Sedimentisphaerales; family Anaerobacaceae; genus NIOZ-UU13. The sequence continues at coordinate 29,352 of VRUK01000003.1, forward strand.
AAATGTGGCAGAAGTTTGTATATTTAGGCCTTGCAGGGGCCGCCGGAACAATCGCCCGTTATTTGCTGTCAGGAGTAATTCAGAGAAATGTAACGGCCGTATTTCCATTGGGAACGGCAGCCGTTAATATTATTGGCTGTCTGTTGTTCGGTCTGTTGTGGGCCTTTGTGGAAAACAGACTTTCAATCACCGCCCAGATGCGAATGATAATTTTTGTTGGATTCTTTGGTGCTTTCACCACTTTTTCTTCTTTTGTTTTTGAGACCGCTCAATTACTCGACGAATCACAGTGGCTCTGGGCGGCAGGTAATATCCTGTTTCAAAATGTAATTGGCATAGCATGTGTTCTGACGGGTTTGGCCGTTGGGAAATTGATTTGATAAGAAATGGAGGTTTTTTATGAAACTGCCGTCAGAAGCAGAACTTTTGCGTATATTTATCGGAGAAGCGGACAAATTCGAAGGTAAACCGCTTTATGAAGTAATTGCAAACCTTGCCCGCCAAAAAGGAATGGCCGGGGCTACTGTAATCCGCGGCCTTATGGGTTTCGGCGCTCACAGCAGAATGCACACAGCTAAGATACTTCGCCTTGCGGAAGACCTGCCGATAATTATCGAAATCGTCGATGAGCCTCAAAAAATCGAAGCCTTGCTGCCTGAGCTTGATAAGATGATCACCGAAGGATTAGTGACTCTCGAGAAAATCCGTGTCATCGCGTACCGTTATAATTCCACCGGTAATTGAAACTCTACTTTGAAGCGGTTGCTTTTTTGGCGTGAATGATATATCGTTATAATAGGCTTCCTAAAAGAAACTGTACACAGAAGGCTAAAAATGCCGGATTATACTCCAATAAATTTTAATCGCCAAAACGATGGCCGGTTTGCAACCACACACTGGAGCGTAGTCTTAGCTGCTGGTAGGCCGAAATCTGCCAGTTACCAACAACCCTGTGCCAAACATACTGGTTTCCACTTTATGCATATCTGCGGCGCCATGGAAATGACAGTCACCAGGCACAGGATTATACCCAGGCCTTCTTCACAGCCCTGTTGGACAAAGGCGGACTGGGTCTGGCCGACCCGAAACGCGGTAAATTCCGTTCGTTTCTCCTTGCCTCGCTGAAACATTTTCTCTCCAACGAGCGTGCCCGTGCTCGTGCTAAAAAACGCGGCGGAGGCAGAAAAGTACTTTCTCTTGATTTCGAGAACGCTGAGAGCCAGTATGCCCTTGAGCCGCGCGATGAATTGTCGCCGGAAAAGCTCTTCGAACGCTCCTGGGCACTTACTGTCCTGGACCGAACGATGACTCGCCTGCAGGCCGAAGCAATCAGGACAAATAAACAGAAGTTATTTGATTTTTTAAAGGTTCACCTCACCGCAGAGGAAGGCTCTGTCCCATACCGCGATGCGGCTGTCGAATTAGATATGACTGAAGGTGCTGTGAGGATTGCTGTACACCGCCTCCGCAAGCGCTATAGGGAGCTGTTACGGGACGAAATAGCCCAGACCGTTACTTCTGATGACCAGATTGATGAGGAAATCCGCAACCTTTTTACCGCCTTGGGAAGCTGAATATTGTTAATTATGCCTAAAAAAGTATTCGATATCGAGTAACCTTTCTACCGTTTTGCTTTAGTAATAATAGAAGCATCCGGTATTATGAAAGGAGATGTTATTATGACTGAAGAAAATCATTGTCCTGATTGTGGAGCCGAGTTACCGGCTGGTACGCCCCAGGGGCAGTGTCCGCAATGCCTCATGAAGCTTGGACTGCCAACCGGTGCCGAAGTTGACAGGGCGAATGTCTCTAAACCTGCCAGTGATGTTCCTACCTGCGCTACACCGCCAGGTGGTTTTATACCGCCGGGGCCGTCCGTATTAGCCGCGCAGTTTCCACAGCTTGATATCATCGAACTTTTGGGCCAGGGTGGTATGGGCGCAGTGTATAAGGCACGCCAAAAGCAGCTCGACCGCATTGTGGCCCTGAAGATTCTGCCGCCGGAAGTTGGACGGACCGAGGCATTTGCAGAGCGTTTTACACGTGAGGCTCGCTCACTGGCTAAACTCAATCATCCACGAATCGTCTCGGTTCACGACTTTGGGCATACTGAAGCTGGACTGTACTACTTCATCATGGAATTTATAGATGGAACGGATTTGCGCCGTGTGATTCAGTCTGGTGCACTTTCATCCGACGATGCGTTGGCGATTGTACCCCAGGTTTGTGATGCCCTGCAGTTCGCCCACGAAGAGGGCATAGTACACCGGGATGTCAAACCGGAAAATATTCTGATAGATAAAAAAGGCCGCGTGAAAATCGCCGACTTCGGCCTTGCCAAACTCTTGGATAGACCCGCAACCGTATATACCCTCACGCAGGCCGGGCAGAGAATGGGGACACCGCATTATATGGCCCCCGAATAAATCGAACATCCCGGCCAAGTGGACCACCGCGCAGACATTTACTCCTTAGGTGTTGTCTTCTACGAGATGCTCACAGGTGAGCTGCCTCTCGGTATGTTTGCACCCCCGTCTCAAAAAGTGCAGGTGGATGTTCGCCTGGATAAAGTGGTCCTGCATTCTCTGGAAAAAGAGCCCGAACGCCGTTACCAGCACGCAAGCGAAGTTAAATCCGGCGTTGAGATAATCTCCGCCGAACCCAAAGCACCGATACAACCTACCACCAGAGCGCCTGCCCCTGTCAGTCCGATGGAAAAACACATCTCCATCGTCTCAGCGCTACGCATCGGGTTCGGTATCATCGGAGTGTTGATTGCAGTTATCATTTTCGCAGCTCTTGTTGGAGGTGGACGTCTTTCCGATGACCCGGAAGTAATACGCATCACTTCAATTATCGGCCCTGCAGTAAGCATGTTATTAATTGTAGTGTCCGTGCCGGGTATTATCTGTGGCGTTGGTCTTCTTAAACGCAAAGGTTGGGCCAGGATTTTAGCCCTGATCCTTGCCATTCCGGATTTGATTACTAACATCCCAATCGGGCCTATGATTGCTATTTACACTATATGGGTCTTACTTAACAAAGAAACCGCCCGGTTGTTTGCGGACGCTTCTGCCGAAAGGAAGAAACAACAGGCTGCTCAGACCAAACCGAACCGGCGGGGATTGCTTATTGGACTGGTCGTGGCCGGGATCGTTATTGTCATAACGGCGTTACTGACTCTGCCGATTATACTCCCTGCCCTTTTCCTGATAACATCCCCTTCATTGATGCGCCAAAGCCCACGTGTTTCCGTCGAATCCTATTCGGTTTCTGAACGGCTCGCACAGTTGGGCTTTCCATACGGAACACCGGAGGACCTGATATTCGGTTCGGAAGGCCCGACACTGAGCGACCAGTGCATCCAGACCTTGGAGCTTGAGTTGTCGGAGGCAGCTCAGGTGCACATAATCCTCCGCAGGGCCTACAGGCAATACCTTGAGCTGGAAAGGCGGAACACACAGCAGCACCGCAGAGAGGACGGCTTGACGGTGACTATCTCTCCGTTCCCCGAAGAGGCGGAGCGTTTTCTGGAGCAACTGTGGGCTGACCTCGACAGCGGACTGGATGAGCTAAAGCGCACCCTCGCCCGCAGGCACCTGCCGTTAGGTCAAATGTTCGGGACATTCCAGTTCGGCGGACCCACAGTTACAATCTCGGTTTCGAAGGAAAACGGCATGTTTTCCTATTACACCACTTACAAGTGGCCGAAGGGAAGTGGCAAGAGCGACAAAGGGACGTCGAGCGGCGGCGGTAGTACACTCCCGCCCAAGTATCGCCGATTCTGGGAAGAACCTGCGACGACGGACAAGTAAACAACTGCTTTCGGCGGATAAATTTTCTCTTGGTTTGTTTAAGTGGTTACCAGCTTGGAGACGTTACAGCGTCAGCTCTTCACCTTTTCTGCCGTAGTCGTCCTCGTATCGGCTCTGGTCTTCGGCCTCCCACTTGCCGAAGGACACAACGAGCATGCGAAAGGCTTTGTCCTCGGCCCAAAACCTGTGCCTGACGCCGGGCCTGATAAGAAACTCATCATGTGTATTGGGATGATGGATTTGCCCGTCCAGCTCCAGATGGGCGCCGTCATCGAGAAAATGAAAAAGCTCATATCTGATTTGGTGCGAATGTAAACTGGCACGCTCACCCGGCCGGACAAATGTCAAATCCACCGAGCACTTCTGGTTGCGGACCACCATATAAACATCACCCCAGGGACGCTCCGACTTGATTGTTTGTTTTACCTGCCGGGGATCGGCGTCGGAAGTTTTCATTATATAGTACTCTCGGTTGAAAATTCCCGCTTGTGCGCGGGTAAGTAGCTTTACAGTAATATTTTATAATTTTACTCGCGGTAATTTACTACCCTTCAAGGGTATATTATTCCAGTTGGTCGGAATTTGAGGTTGATTTCTTGGCAATGTTCAACAACACACCGACCGCCGCCGCTGACAGCAGCATGCTTGTCCCGCCCGCACTTACGAACGGAAGTGGCAGGCCCTTTGTCGGCAGAACAACCGTCACCACCCCGATATTAAGAGCTGCCTGAATCGCGATTGTCAGAACTATCCCGCCGGCCAGAAGCTCGCCGAACCGGTCTTTGCACCGCGCGACCACTAAAATACCCAGCCACACAAACAAGATGAACAATCCGATGACCGCTGCGTTTCCCATAAAGCCAAGCTCTTCGCCGATAATTGCGAAGATAAAATCAGTCGTATCTTCCGGCAGATGTCCGTATTTACATATCCCCTTACCTAAGCCTTTTCCCCAAAGCCCGCCGGAACCAAGGGCAATCAGCGACTGGTTCGGCTGATAATTAATCCCATCCACCCATTTATCAGGATTCAAAAAAGCAATAATCCGATCCCATCGCCCGGGAGAGTATTTGATCGCTATATAAAAAAGGATTGCTCCAGGCACAAGAGGTGGCAGGATGTGCCGCAGTTTTACCCCGGCGATGATTAGCATCAAAAAAGCCAGAAGCGATATCAGCGCCGCTGTGCCGAAGTCTTCGACAATAATAAGTACAACTACAAGGCACACGACCGAGCAGATGGGAACAAACCTTTTCCAGAACAATCTGATTTTATCGCCGAACTTATCACACACCGCGGCTAAAAAGAAAACAACACCCCACTTCGCCATCTCGGAAGGTTGAAAACTCATAGATATCGACCCAAGGGGGATTTTTAGCCAGCGATAGTGCCGATTAATCTCAGGAACTAATCGTGGGAAAAATCCGAAAAATTTCTGTGATAAAATGATTATCAGCAGCACTATGCTGGTAACCAAAAAATAACAGGTTGGCGATTTAAACCAGCCGTCGGCAAGACTTAACCTGCGATAATTAACCGAAGAGACGGTGAACATAATCAAACACGCCAGAGGGAAAAACAGCAACTGTCGCAGGCCCGGGTAGTCATAGAATCTCTGCAAGTCAAACTCCTGGCCTATATTGGCACTGGCCGAAAAGACAAAAACCGTACCGATGGCCATCAAAACAACGACAACCATTGCGATGCAGTCGGCGACCGGATTATCACTTGAGGTAGTAATCATTGAACTTTATTGTGCTAAGAGAAAAAAACGGTTTTTTCCCGACAGCTCGAATTTAGCCTGTTTAAGTTTATATTCGGCGTTCTTCGGCTGTTAACAATAAATATTTTGTAATTAAAGGAGATAAGTTTGAAACAAAACGTTGACTGCTGGTTGTATGTACTGTCCCGCCGCCCGAAAGTAGATTTTCCGCCGTGATTGACGGACATTTGTTATTTACTAATTACGATTTATTATTTACTATTATTATCCTTACGGCCGACCGCCGTTTTTTTATAAACGACGTATCCATTGTTCCGCCGGAGGATAAAAATAGTAAATACCGTATGCCCGCCTGTGGCGGAATAAATAATCGAAGGGAGCAATGATGGACAAAAGAACCCGAAGAGACTTTCTTAAAATGACGGGCTTTGCGGCCGCTTCGCTTGGGACAGCTTCACTGCTGCCGAGCTGCGCTTCTGAAAGCCGAACAGCCGGGATAAAAGGAAAACGCCCTAATATTATTTTTATACTTGCCGACGACCTGGGCTATGGAGACCTCGGCTGCTTTGGGCAAAAGACTATCCAAACGCCGAATATAGACCGGCTGGCCGCCGAAGGCATGCGCTTCACCGACCACTACGCCGGAAGCACTGTCTGTGCGCCGTCCCGCTGCTGTTTAATGACGGGTCTGCACTCCGGACACGCCCTGGTTCGCGGTAACGCAAATGTGCCGCTGCGGCCTTCCGATGTTACCGTTGCCGAGTTGCTCAAACAGGCCGGCTACACCACCGGTATCATCGGCAAATGGGGTCTGGGTGAAGCTGACAGCACCGGCATCCCAAACAGGCAGGGCTTCGATTACTGGTTCGGATATCTCAATCAGAGACATGCACATAACTACTACCCGAAGTACCTCTGGCGCAACGAACAAAAGGTCGAGCTTAACAACGAGGTCAATCACATTATCGCCGGGCGCGACCGAACTCCGGGCGGCGTCGCGACAAAACGCGTTGACTATTCACACGATTTGTTTGCCGAAGAGGCCCTGCGATTTGTCCAAAAGAACAAGGACAATACTTTCTTCTTATATTTACCCTTTACAATTCCGCATGCAAACAACGAGGCCGGAAATAAGGGCATGGAAGTCCCTTCGCATGGGCCGTACACCAACAGAGATTGGTCCGAGCCCCGGAAAGGCCACGCCGCGATGATAACGCGAATGGACGGCGATATCGGCAGGCTGATGGCCAAACTTAAGACACTTGGCCTGGATGAAAATACGTTCGTGTTCTTTTCGAGCGACAACGGCCCGCATAAAGAAGGCGGAGCAGACCCGGTTTTCTTTAAGAGCTCCGGCCCACTGCGAGGCTACAAGCGCGCACTCTATGAAGGCGGAATTCGTGTTCCCACGATTGCACGCTGGCCGGGCAAAATAAAAGCCGGCTCGAAGACCGACCATATCTCGGCATTCTGGGATTTCATGCCGACCTGTTGCGACCTGGCTGGCGCAAAAAGCCCGGATGGCATCGATGGAATCTCTATGCTTCCAACGCTGCTCGGTCAAAGCTCAAAACAGAAAAAGCACGAGTTTCTTTACTGGGAATTTCACGAGCAGGGCAAAAGGCAGGCTGTTCGCATGGGCGACTGGAAGGGCATTCGCCAGAACGTGGCAAAGAAACCAAACTCACCCGTAGAGCTTTACTATCTGAAAACCGATATCGCCGAACAGCACAACGTCGCCAAACGGCATTCGCAAATCGTAGCAAAGATTGAAGATTTAATGAAGTCTGCTCGAACACCGTCGGAGAACTGGCCCCTGCCCGGACAATAGACACACAACCCGCAGGTAAAAAAAGGCAAGGAAGAAAAAAGGCAAGAGTACAAAAAAAGATAAATTGACACCAACGCCCACAAATTCACATTTGAAAAAATTGAGACTGCGTAGGCAAATTTCTCGATGAATGTTCTTAACTACAGATGGCAAATTGTGTATCCTATGGCTGCAAATGAATTTTATATTGTAGTTAAGGATGTTTACAGTGAACCGCAGACAATTTCTCAAATCAACAGTCTTTAGTGCGGCGGCGTTGGCAATACCCGGTTGTTCATCAGAAATTACGAAAGCCGGTAAAGATGGCAAATCGAAGCCGAATTTTCTATTTATCCTCGCCGATGATTATGGCTGGTCTCAATTGGGCTGTTATGGCAGTCAATACTATGAGACTCCCTATATAGACCGGCTGGCCCGGCAGGGTATGAAATTTACCGATGCCTATGCCGCCTGCCCGGTTTGCTCGCCGACCCGCGCCAGCATTATGACCGGAAAGTATCCCGCCCGCCTGCACCTGACCGATTTTATAGCAGGCGGCAGCTTCCCCTACGATAAATATAAACAGCCTGCCTGGCAAAAATTCCTGCCGCTTGAGGAAATAACTTTTGCCGAGGTCCTCAAAACAGCCGGCTATACAACCGCCAGCTTCGGAAAATGGCACCTGAGCATCGCCAAAAAACCACCGCAGTCCCTGCCCTATAATCCCGAAAGGCAGGGCTTCGATGAATCCTTTGTTACTTACAAACCATCTTCGAAACACGACCCTGAAAGTGATGCCCACAATGTGGAAATAATAACGGAAAAATCGCTTGAGTTTCTTCAAAACAATAAAGACACCCCCTTTTTCCTGTATGTCACCCACAACACCATACACTCGCCGATTCTCGCAAAGAAAAAGCTCCTCGAAAAATATAAAAACAAACCCGGCGCAAATTTACCTCAGAACAACCCAATAGTCGCAGCAATGATTGAGGACCTCGATAACAGTGTTGGTAAGTTACTTGCAAAGCTCGATGAACTGAAGATAGCCGACAAAACCATTGTCGTTTTCTTCGGCGATAACGGCGGCCTGGAAAAGGCGGCAAAGCAGACCCCTCTACGCAGCGGCAAGGCGAATTTGTATGAAGGAGGCATAAGAGAGCCTCTAATCGTGCGCTGGCCCGGGGTAGTACAGCAGGGCAGCTCTTGCAGTGAACCTGTAACAAGTGTGGATTTCTTCCCGACCTTTCTGGATATCCTCGACCTGAAGAACAAGGCCACAAACACAATCGACGGACTCAGCCTGCTGCCCCTTCTGCGGCAAACCGGCCCCCTGAACGCCCGCGCGATTTACTGGCACTATCCCCATTATCACTCCAGCAGTATCGGCCCCGGCGGAGCTGTCCGTATGGGCGATTATAAACTGCTCGAATGGTTCGATGAAACTATCTGCGGCCCTTCCAACAGGTTCGAGCTTTACAATCTAAAACACGATATCGGCGAGAAAAATAACCTTGCCAAAAAGCTGCCGCGAAAAACCAGACAACTAAAAGAGCTGTTAGCGAACTGGCGACAAAAAGTAGGCGCACAGATTATGACGCGGAATCCCGGCTACGACCCCCAAAAAGCCAAAAAATCAAAAATTTAATATTTTCGGCAGAGATAATATTGAAAAAGGATAATTATTAACGGACAATAGGCTTGCCGACATGATTGAGATTCGTAAAGGAAAATTGAGTGATACCGAACGTATCGTCGAGCTGCAACTGCAGATGGCCCATGAGACAGAAGGGCTTCGACTGGATAAACAAGTCGTAACAAAGGGAGTCCGCGGTGTTTTCCAGCAGCCGCAGCGGGGCAGCTATTGGGTGGCAGAAGAAGATGGCAAGTTCCTCGCGGTCTTCCTGGCAATACCCGAATGGAGCGACTGGAGGAATGCGACGGTTCTGTGGATACATTCACTTTATGTAATCCCACAGGCCCGCAAAAAAGGTGTATTCAGTAAGCTGTACAGCAATTTGAAACAACAGGTGGAGCAGTCACCTGATCTGGCGGGCCTGCGCCTTTATGTGGATAAGCAGAACGAGCCCGCACAGAAAGTATATGAAAAACTGGGCATGAACAAGCACCACTACGAGCTTTACGAATGGCTCAAGTGAACAACATTTTGGGAGACATAAAATGATTCGAGGAAAAGCTGTATCAATGGTCATGCTAACGGCGATGGTTGTGTTCCTAACTTCTTGTGCCGAACCGAAAGCACAACAACTGAAAAGTTCCGCTCAGCATGCGCAAACTGCCAATTCGGCCCAGGTCAAAGCCCTGTTCGCCGACCCGCCCCGCGAGTACAGCTCCGCCCCGCTCTGGGTCTGGAACGATATGCTCACCGAAGAGCAAATCGTTTCCACCATGCGCGACCTGGCCGGGCAAAAGGTAAAGCAGGTCTTCGTACATCCGCGACCGGGCCTTATGACGCCATATCTCTCGGACGACTGGTTTCGGCTCTGGAAAGTCGCCTTAAAAGAGGCCGAGCGGCTTGACATGAACGTATGGATATACGACGAAAACTCCTACCCATCCGGATTCGCCGGCGGACTTGTGCCTGAGGCCATGCCCGAATCACGGGGTCTCGGACTCCACTTTTCCCATGTAAAGAATCCGCCAAAGCCGGATGAAAATACCCTGGCCGTCTATCGTTTGACCGACGACGGCTTCGAAAATGTTACTGATAAGGCAAAAACATCCCAGTCCCTGCCCGAAGGCCGATACCTCGTAGGCTCGATTCGGCAGGCGCCATCAGGCGGATGGTTTGGCGGAAAATATTACGTCGATCTTCTCGCCCCCGGCGTTACAGAAAAATTCATAGCGATAACCCTGGATGCGTATCGCAGAGAGCTGGGCGAACATTTCGGAAAGCGCATACCAGGCGTCTTCACCGACGAGCCTCACCTGGCACCCGCCGGAGGTATCCACTGGTCTCGCCGCCTGCCCGGTGACTTCAAAAAACGCTGGGGATACGACCTGATAGACCACCTGCCCAGCCTCATCCGCCCGATTGGTGACTACAAAAAAGTCCGCCACAACTTCTACCAGCTTCTGCTCGAACTCTTCATCGAACGCTGGGCAAAACCATGTTACGAATATTGCGACCGGCACGGTCTCGAATTCACCGGCCACTACTGGGAGCACGGCTGGCCCGGCGCAGGCCATGGCGGTGACAATATGGCAATGTACGCATGGCATCACAGGCCGGCAATCGACACCCTTATGAATCAGTATAGCGAGGACACCCACGCCCAGTTCGGCAACGTCCGCGCAGTGAAAGAACTCTCCAGCGTAGCAAATCAGCTCGGTCGCACTCGAACTCTCTGTGAAGCCTATGGCGCGGGCGGCTGGGACCTCCGATTCGAGGACATGAAACGCATCGGGGACTGGCTCTATGTCCTTGGCGTCAATACCCTCGATGAACACCTTTCCTATATCACGATTCGCGGCGCCAGAAAACGAGACCACCCACAATCCTTCTCATACCACGAACCATGGTGGCAGGCCTACAACGTCATGGCCTCCTACTTTACACGCTTGTCCGCGGCACTATCGAGTGGCCGACAGATAAATACTGTACTGCTTATCGAGCCGACAACTACCGCCTGGATGTACCAGCCCGACTCGAGCCATCGAGATAATCTAAATAAAATAGGAAACGAATTTCAGCAAATGGCCACGGCCTTGTCAAAGGCCCAGGTTGAATATGATATCGGCTGCGAGGATATTATTGCTCGAAATGGCTCGGTTGAAGAGGCCCTGTTCACAGTTGGACAGCGCCAATACGAAATCGTGATTATACCCCCCTTGACGGAAAACCTGAACTCGAAGACGATGAATCTGCTCGAAGCCTATGTCGAAAACGGAGGTACAGTCCTTTGTTGTGACTCGCCGCCGGGCCTTATAGATGGCAAGCCCTCGAATCGAGCTCAACTAACATCGCAAAATTCATCCTGGAAGCAAATCGACCCGGCCGCTGTCACCGCAATCCTTACCGAACGTTCAAAAGATGGCCTGGCCGTACATCGCGACGATAATGACAAGGGAATTCTGTTCCACCACCGCCGCCGGCTGGATGATGGCGAAATTCTCTTTTTGGTCAACACCAGTATTGATTCTTCAAGCTCCGGCTCAATAGAATCGGCCATGAAAGGCCTCGAACAATGGGACCTTGAGACCGGAGATGTCGAATCATATCCCTTTGTCAACGCTTCGGGAGGTATCAGGGCCAACTTCAAACTTCCTCCATGCGGCAGTCTTTTGCTGTTTCTATCCAAACAGCGCGGCCGGCCGGCTCCCCCGGACCTGCCGAAAACCTCGAAAGTCCGGCCCGCCGGAAAACTGAATACTAAACGCGTTGACTTGAACGTTCTGACTCTTGACTATGTTGACATCAAGGCCGGTGGACAAACGAAAGAAGACCTCTACGTCTATCAGGCAAATCAATTCGCCTTCCAGAAAAATGGAATGGACCGCAATCCATGGGACAGCGCAGTTCAGTTTCGTGATGAATTGATAATTAAGAAGTTCGAAGCCGACAGCGGTTTCGAAGCGACCTATCACTTCACTATTGAACAGCGCATCCCGCATCCACTGTATATTGTTATCGAACGAGCGGACCTCTATACGATTACATGCAACGGCAAAAAAGTTTCAGCTCAAAAAGGTTCGTGGTGGCTCGATAAGGCCTTCGGAAAAATAAACATCACCTCAGCCGCCAGAGTGGGCGAAAACACCGTAACTATCAAGGCCTCGCCGATGACTATCTATCATGAGCTTGAATCGGCCTATGTCCTCGGTGACTTTGCGCTCAAAGACGCCGATTCCGGTTTCACTATCGTTCCGGAAAATTCGCTGAAACTCGGAAAATGGAACCAGCAGGGCTATCCGTTTTATGCCGCCGGCGTCTCATATAAACAGCGTTTCCGTATATCACGAACCTCGGGCCGATACTTTGTTTCCCTGCCCGACTGGTACGGCAGTGTCGCCGAAGTCCTCGTCAATAGCAAATCCGCCGGATACATTTACCGCCGGCCCTGGGAATGTGATGTCACCAAATCAATATCTGCGGGTGTAAATAATATTGAGGTCGTGGTCATCGGCACGCTGAAGAATACCCTCGGCCCACACCACGGAAATCCGTCTCTGGGCACCGCCTGGCCGGGAATGTTCCACAAAGCCCCCAACCCAGGCCCGCCGCCGGGCCAACAGTATAGCAACGTCGGTTATGGATTGCTTAAACCCTTTGAACTTAATCAGCGGTAATTGGAAATATAAGCAGCGGTAACATTCAGATTTGAATATTTCAGGGACCTTGGGGTTTTTATAAATTTACAGCTATGTCCTTGTCTCTGAGGTATTCTTTCATTTGTCGTATGGTGTAATTCCCGAAGTGTGTGATTGAAGCCATAAGGACCGCGTCTGCACCGCCGTCAACAATGGCATCGTAAAGATGTTCGAGTGTGCCCGCTCCGCCCGATGCGATTACCGGGATATTGACCGCGTCGGTAACGGCTTTGTTCAGTTCGTTATCGTAACCTGCTTTGGTCCCATCGGCGTCCATACTGGTCAGCAATATTTCGCCGGCGCCTAACTCTTCGCCTTTAGCGGCCCATTCGACCACGTCGATATCGGTAGGCTCCGAGCCGGCCTTGATGCATACCTGCCATTTGCCGGGCCGCTCTTCCGAACGCCGCGCGTCAATAGCAAGAACAACACACTGGTTCCCGAAACGCTGTGCCGATTCGGTAAGCAGCTCAGGATTAGCAACCGCGGCAGTGTTTACTGAAACCTTTTCGGCCCCGCTTCGCAGAAGCTCGTCGATTTGCTCGACTGTCTGTATCCCCCCGCCGACCGTAAAAGGTATAAAAATATTTTCCGCAACCTTTTCGACAAGCTCGATAATCGTTTTCCGCGACCGAATAGTGGCCGTAATATCGAGGAACACCAGCTCGTCGGCTCCCATGTCACTGTACCTAGCGCCTAACTCCACCGGATCTCCCGCATCGCGGAGATTCAGAAAGTTGATACCCTTAACTACGCGGTTATCTTTAACGTCCAGACAGGGAATAATTCTTCTCGTCAGCATGTAAGAGCTTCCCGTGTACAAATGTCATAGAAATTTTGCAAAATCTTCAATCCGGCTTCCCCGCTCTTTTCAGGGTGGAATTGAGTACCGTATATATTCATCTTTTGGACCGACGCTGGCATTTCAAATCCGTAGTCGGTATATGCTGTTTTGGCCCGGCGGTCCGCCGCTTCGGCATAGAAAGAATGCGCAAAATAGAAATGCTTTTCACTTCCTATACCCGCTAATAATTCCATATCCGCCGGCAGCTTCACCATGTTCCATCCCATATGCGGGATCACCCGACCGGCAGGAATTGGTACGACGTTTCCCTCGATTAATCCAAGACCGTTGTGCTGGCCGTATTCACTGCTTGTATCGAAAAGCATCTGAAAGCCCACGCAAATACCCAAAAGCGGCTTGCCCCCCAGGGCAACCTCTTTTATCAGTTCGGCAAGAGGACCTAAAGCGCTGATGGCATATCCGAAAGCCGCCACCCCGGGCAAAACAATCCCCGTGGCATTTTCAACCGCCTCAGGTGCGCAGCTAAGCTGTACCTCGCAGCCGATATGCCTGAATGCATTACATACGCTCTTGACATTTCCAACATTGTAGTCGATAACAACTATCATAATTTAATGTTTGACTATTCACTTTCGGAACAGGACAATAGATGACCGTAAATCACAAAAAACTATAATAAAGGATAAATAGTAAATAGTAAATAACGAATGTGTGGCATAGTAGCTTATCTTGGTAAAAAACTCGCCCAGCCGATCCTCATAGAAGGTCTCAAACGCCTGGAATATCGAGGCTATGATTCGGCCGGTGTCGCCCTGTTGGGCGGCGGCTCGATAAGAATTAAAAAAGCCAGCGGGCGAATCAGTGCCCTCGAAGACGTTCTCGATGAACCGGTTGCCGCAGAAACTTTCGGTATAGGCCATACTCGCTGGGCAACGCACGGACAGCCGAACACTGTTAATGCGCATCCGCATCTGGACTGCACCGGAAAAATAGCGGTCGTTCATAACGGAATCATAGAAAACTACGGCACCTTAAAGACCTGGCTCCAAAATGAGGGAGCCCACTTTGCCAGCCAAACCGATACCGAAGTGATAGCAAATTTAATCGGTTATTTTTACGCCAAACCTGACAGCTTTGAAGAACCGATGAATTCCGAGCCGCAGACAAAGTTCGAATGGGCCGTGCAGAGAGCACTTCAGGAACTCTCCGGCACCTTCGGCCTCGCGATTGTCTGCTCGGACTTTCCCGATATACTCATCGGGGCAAAAAAGGGCAGCCCCCTGATCTTAGGAGTCGGCGATAACGAATTCATTATGGCTTCGGATGCCTCCGCTATCATAGAGCATACCGCTCAGGCGATATACTTTGCCGACAATGAGATGGTGACAGTCACCCCGGATGGCTTCCATACGAAAACAATTGACAATATCACAATCAGCAAAGAACTCAGTCAGATTGAATTTTCGCTGGAACAGATCGAGCTGGGCAGCTTCTCCCATCACATGCTCAAGGAAATTTTTGAGCAGCCCAAAGCTCTCACTACCTGTATGGGCGGTAGAATCGACCGTCAAAAAAACAAAATTAAACTTGGCGGCATAAATTCTTACCTGCGCGATTTGACACGCACCAAACGGCTCATCCTCACCGCATGTGGAACCGCGTTTCACGCAGGTTTGGTTGGAGAGTTTTTGTTCGAACATTTGGCGCGTATCCCCGCCGAAACCGAATACGCCAGCGAATTTAGATACCGAAACCCAATCATCGAAGACGGCACTTTAGTTATAGCGATAAGTCAGTCCGGCGAGACTCTCGATACCCTCTCAGCGGTGGAGGAAGCAAAAGAACGGGGAGCAACGGTGCTCGGTATTGTCAACGTAGTCGGCTCTTCAATCGCCCGAGCCACCGACGCGGGAGTATATTTACACGCCGGGCCAGAAATCGGAGTCGCAAGCACAAAAGCATTTACCACCCAGGTTGCGGTCCTGACAATGCTGGCAATAGAATTAGGCCGAAGAAGACACATCCGCAGCGACCAGGCAAGCAAATACATCGAGGAGCTCTCACAAATACCGGACAAGATAAGCCAAATACTCTCGCAGTCCGACCATATCAAACAAATCGCCGCCGAAAATATCGACCAGGAAAATTGGCTTTTCCTCGGCAGAGGCTTTAATTATCCCGTTGCTCTCGAAGGGGCACTGAAGCTAAAAGAGATAAGCTATATTCACGCCGAGGGCCTGCCCGCCGCAGAGATGAAGCACGGCCCGATTGCTTTGATTGTGGACGGTATGCCAGCGGTTTTCATCGCTACCGCCGGGCCGCAGTATGACAAAATTATGGGCAATATCGCTGAAGTCAGGGCACGAGGAGGAAAAACTATCGTTGTCGCCACCGAAGGTGACGAAAATATAAAACAGCACGCCGACCATTTGATTACTGTCCCCTTTACCCCCGAGATTCTCCAGCCTTTGCTCACTGTTGTACCGCTTCAGCTTTTGGCATATCACGCTGCCGTACTCCGTGGACACGATGTTGACAAACCGCGAAACCTCGCAAAAAGTGTTACCGTTGAATAGGTTACTTGTCATTCCCGCGAAAGCGGGAATCCACAAGCGTTAACGCCATGTTGTGGCCAAACATTACTGACAAATTCAAAACTGACGGATTAGAAGTGAAAAATAAAAATTCGAAAATTGAAAATTCATTCTTCAAAGTGGTATTGCTGTCGGGAAAGAATCCAAAATCAAATCACACCGCCTTTACCCTCGTTGAATTGCTCGTTGTCATAGCAATCATTGCCCTTTTGCTTTCCATTCTAATGCCTTCGCTTAGAAAAGCCAAATCTATGGCCGCACGTCTTACCTGCGCCCACAACCTAAAGCAGATTAGCCTGGCCGTGGACTTCTACCTCAATGAAAATGATCATTTTTATCCCAGCGCGCAGGACCCTGTCTCGATTGAACCGCCCTACTGGCTGTGGATGGGTCGTGGCTGGCGGTTCCTTGTCGAGCCGTATATCGGCGTCAAAATCGATCCGAATAATCCTTCAATTCTGTTCTGTTCGCAGGACAGAACTTCCAAACAAAAATTCGAGTCCACCAGTTACGCCTATTCGATGGCATTTTACCATAGCCCTGAGCAGATTGACGATATGAACAGCCCTGCCGACACCTACGCAACTCCTGTGCCCTCGATACCCCAGCGAAACCTGGATGTATTAAATCCCGCCGGAAAAATTCTCATCGGCGAATGGCTCAGCAGTCATGCCCCCGTCGCTAACGACCCCGGATGGTGGACCTGGGAAGGAAGCAGGAATTTCCTTTTCGCAGACGGCCACATACGTTACCTCAAAGCAAAAAAAATCCGCCCCGCACAGGACGAGCTCCCCGACGCAAACCTAACAATCCACGGAATAAAAGGCACCGACTACCCACCGTAATAGCATCTAAAACTGTAAATGCAACAGGTGACACCTATTTAAAACAATTGTCATTGCGAGCACCTCACCTGATTCTCAGGATGTATGCAAAAGAAAATATGCAAAGAATGTCATTGCGAAGGAGCGAAGCGACTGCGGCAATCTCAAACCTAACTCAAAACTCAAAACTAAACACTCAATTCTAAATTCCCAAAACATCACCCATTGAATACAGCCCCGGCTCTTTCCCCACAAGCCATTTCGCCGCCCGCAGCGCCCCTCTCACAAAAGTATCTCTACTGTTGGCCGTATGATTGACGGTAACCGTCTCGCCCAACGTCCCGAATATTACAGAGTGATCGCCGATGATGTCACCTGCCCGCACCGCGTGCATACCGATAGTGCCCTTTTGCCGAAGGCTCTCTCCGCTTCTGCCGTGGGTTAGTGTTGTCTCGATGTCCCTTCCTGTCGCCTCGCAGATATTCTCAGCCAGCGTAAGAGCACTGCCGCTCGGCGCGTCTTTCTTAAAGCGATGATGCTGCTCTGTTATCTCTATATCATATTCATCGCCGAGCATCGTTGCGACCTTCCCGACAAGATTGAAAAGAACATTCATTCCAACACTCATATTGGTGCCGTATATAATAGGAATTGTTTTAGATGCCGCTGTAAACTTCTCCCGCTGCGAACTGCTCAGCCCCGTAGTCCCCGATACC
The DNA here is from genome assembly GCA_019456195.1 of Planctomycetota bacterium. Taxonomy (GTDB): domain Bacteria; phylum Planctomycetota; class Phycisphaerae; order Sedimentisphaerales; family Anaerobacaceae; genus NIOZ-UU13. The sequence goes on from VRUK01000003.1 coordinate 46,970, forward strand.
AAAGCCAATTTATTCTCAAGGCAGTAATCCAGCGTCTCATCCGCTGCTTCAGCTAACGAAAAATCAATAGCCACCTCACTACCAGTTGGAAAAGTATCAGTCAGCTTAATATCAATAGCCCCCGCCCCAGCCAGAATACCCGCATCTTTACCTACATCCGGATGACCCTGTCTTTCCACCGCCCCGGCTATATCAAACTGACCCGACTCGACCGCTAAAGCAACAATCCGCCTGCCCATCCTACCGGCCGCACCCACAACCACAAGCTTAGTCTTCATTTCTAAAAACTCCTTACAAATCCTGACTACAAAATATGATAAAAAATATACCCCCCGTTTTGTTTAATTACAAGCCTAAACCGTTATTCTGCTTACCCCGATCTGATTGGAATAATTCCTGAGTATTGGTTTTATTGAAACCGCAGTTTATTGCCAATTGAAATAAAAAGATAGGAAGAAGGGATATCAGACATTCTTTAAGATTCACACTAAAAGATATTTCTTACGTTTGTAGCGAACGGCCTGAATCCTGATTGGCATCGGTTACACAAGATGTCTATATTAATCTTACTTGACACTCTTGCATACATTTCCCTCTGTGATATCTTGATTTGACTGTTTGCGAGCAGTTCTTCACATACTTGTTTTGGATTGCGTATAGTCTCTGGGTTGGCCTGTCTATCGATATTATAATCAAGAACTTCGGCCAATGCCTTCTCATCTGCCAGCATCCAGGCATCGAACATTCTTATCGCTACCCCCATCGCACGGGGAAATCGCGATAGTGAAGAATCCTGTGCTTCCTGAATCTGTTCAATCCTCTCCATTTCACCATCTTCGTCGATCAGCAGTATTAATGCATCTGCGCCTCTTTTCTCAGCTTCTTTTAGCCAACGGAATGCCCTCTTAAAATAACCACTTCCTTTGCCATGAACGGCGTGAATATTCTTGTTAGATACTCGATCGAATTCGAAAACCGCATTATCTCCGCCGAGTCTTTTCAGAAGACTCTCCAGGACACCCGATAACTCATGTTTACCCTCCGCTACAACCAGGACCCTCATTCTCTGGCCCTCTCTTTTTGATCTCCCGATTCGGCGATTTTCATATCACCTTCAGAAGTCCAAATTTCACCAAGAGTAAAGACATTAAGTTGTTGCATTACCGTAAGACTATCGGACAATCTGGTAGTCTTTATTTCGCCGGTTTCCATCTTAGTGCAGAGAGTAACTTCTTCGGGTTTGAACAAATCAAGTCCATAAGGCGAATGGGTCGTAAGGACTACCTGTGTGTGCGGCTGTTCATGTACTAAATTACGCAGAATTTCAAGGATATCACGTAACCGCTTCGGATGAATGCCATTCTCCGGTTCTTCAACAAGCAGTAACCTCGGCGGTTTCGGAAGGTAGAGGATTGACAGATAGGCTAAGACAAGGAGAGTACCATCGGACGCTTGAGAGGCTGGCACTAATTGGCCACTCCCTTTCAACTCGAAATATAATCCCTTGCCATCCGTCTTATTTAACATTGTCACCTGTTCAGGATCATCGACAGGGGCACGATAAGCCTTTTCCGGTATGAGCTTAATTGATTTGATATGAGGAAATACCTTTTTGAATCGTTCTTCAAGTTTAACGAATCGGTCTCGGTCGAAACTCCATATCTCATCTAAACATAAAGTTAAGCCGAAACCATTAGGTTCCATCCTAAATCGACGCTTGGAGTCGGGCGCAACCGGCAACGCCAGAAATGAGGGATCAAAACGATAATAATGCACTCCACTTAGGAGTTCTTGAACACGTTTAAGTTCGTCACTATTAGGGTGAGACTTAGATGGTCTATCTAAATGGCGCTTTACAAAGGTACTGTTCGATTGATTGCCTAAGTCTATATGTCCTGCTTGATTGCCCAATTCGAGACGTTCCACTCCTATGACAAATTCCTTCATTATCACCGCTTGTCTATCACGCATTCCAAACTGAACACTTATTCCATAACCAGTTATGGCATCATCATCAAAATCCACGTCGATTTCTACAGGTAAATCCGAATGTCCATTCCAGACGAGTTCTTTATCTTTCCATGAACCTAAAAACGCTTGGGCTAGCCCGTGATCCACACTTCGACATAATGCAGCGAGCACATCGAGTACGCTTGTCTTGCCTGAATCATTTGGTCCAATCAAAACATGGATAGGTGTCAACTCTATCTCAATCTCTCGGAGCGCCTTAAAGTTCTTGACTCTTAATCTCTTAATCATCTCTTTTGCTCTTTGCGAAAAATATATGGATATTTATACAAAATTTATCTTTTTGTGCCGCTACAATCTCAAGTTACATTTCTGTTTCAGTGCTGATTATCATTAATATTCCTGCTAATGTCAAACTTTATGACCTAAATTGTTTGGAATTCCGCAGTAAAACAGAAGGGGTAGTTTCTCCAGTCCATAGTGAATTAAAGGGTGAAAATAAGACATCCTCATAGCCGCCTATTTTTTGAGATCACCACACACAATGTTATTATCCCACATTCACCACCGTATCCACTCCTTCAACTCATCCATACCTCGAAAAATCTTGCAATTTTCAGTCAAAAACGCTCACTCTCAAAAACAAAAATAAAATATTTCAAAATTTTTTATCTCCTTTTTCCACATCGAGTTACAAGAATACAGCATCGAAATTCGAGACTTTTTTCGACTCAAAAGTGCACACTCCTCTAATTATAGAGGCGCTCTTTTTCTGCCCTCACTAAATAGTCAATAATTAATATTAATTAGAAAGGCATGGCCATTTCGCACATAAACTTAGAGTTTATCCAAATGACCGTCTCGTTAAGAGGCCGAGCGAAAAGTTCGAGGCCAGGGCGGCAGGTCAAAAAGGCTCGCAAGCGTAGCCTAAGCTACTCTGAGAACGTTTTTGCACCGACAACGCAGGCATCGGGCTTTGCAGCTGGCCGCAATAGAGAGGGGTATTTGGATACACTCTACAACTGTAGAGATAGCTCTACAAATCAGACCCTTTTATGCAAAACAAACCCAATTTCGGAAATGATAAAATGAACATAAACACTTTTATAACAATGAGATATGCAAATTTGAACGCTTGGCGGGGGTGCAAAAACAAACCCAATTCAAAGCCAATAAAGCCAAAAACAAACCCAATTCAAACCCAATTAAAGCCAAAACAAACCCAATTCTAATTGGCATTTAATCTTATCAAAGTCTCCACGGTGCGCGCAAAGCTCTCGCTCTCATCTTGTCCGCTTCCGGGTCATTCAAAAATCGTTCTTTTTCAGGGTCCCACTTCAGCGGCCGTTTCAGCCAGTACGCGATATTACCCAAATGACAGACCGTAATAGATCGACACCCAACCTCGGCGTCGCTGGCCGGCCTTTTGCGCGTTTTAATGCACTGCAGAAAATTATCCGGATGATTTATACTTTCGTACAGATGTATTTCATCCCGGCCGATTTGTTGTCTGAGAAGACTCTCCGGCTTCGTTATCAAATGGTCCCGGCTGACCTCAATCATCCCCTTGGTCCCCGTAAACAAAACACCCGGCACGTTCTTGCTAATCGGGCCGCGTGTCATAATTGTACCGTTGGCATATTTATAGGTGAGCACCTTGTAATCCTTGCCGTCCGGCGGAATAATCTCTACCGGCCCGCTTTCATCCATCCCCATCGCCCACTGAGCCGTATCGAACATATGAGCACCCCAGTTGGTCATCTCTCCGCCAGAATAATCTCGATAGCCCATCCATCCCCCAGGCGCAATCTTCGATGTGTAAGTCCTCCACGGTGTCGGCCCGAGCCACATATTCCAGTCAAGCCACTCCGGCTCCGGCTCACCCGGTGCATTACACGACCACGCAGGCGGCCCGCCGACATTGACCGTTATCGATTTTATATCTCCGATATACCCGTTACGAACCAGCTCGCCAGCAACCCGAAATTCCCGCCACGAGCGCTGCTGAGTACCCGTCTGGAATATCCGCCCGTATCTTTTGACCGTATCGGCCATCTCTCTGGCCTGCCTGATAGTAAGCGACATCGGCTTCTCGCAGTAAACGTCCTTCCCCGCCTTGACCGCCGCGATGGATGTCAGAACGTGCCAGTGGTCCGGCGTAGCAACCAATACCGCGTCGATATCACTCCTCGCCGTAAGCTCCCTGAAATCATTATAACTCGCGCAGTTGTCGTTGCCGTAATGTTTATTGACAATACCGACGCCGCGATTGCGATTGTTGGCGTTAACATCACAGATAGCGACAAACTGCACCTCTGGCTTACTCAGGAAACCGCCGCCCTGCACCCATATTCCCCCGCCGACGTGCCGTGTCCCCTGTCCTCCGACACCGATAGCGCCCATCACAATCCTGTTACTCGGCGCAACCGCCCCCGCATTGCCCATCGCCGAAGATGCTACCAAATAGGGAAAGCCGATCGCTGCTGCGGACGTTCCCGCTGCTTGCTTCAAAAATTGACGTCGATTAATTCCTCTTGCCTTCATAAAAAATGCTCCGTTTTTCTCTTACTATTAATCAATAATCATTTATCAGAATTTCCACGGCGCCCGCATGGCCCGCGTAAGCATATTGTTTGCCGCCGAATCATTAATAAAACGTTCGGCCTTCGGGTCCCATTTAAGTTTTCGCCCCAATTTCATCGCAATATTACCCAGGTGACAAACACTGGCCGAACGGTGCCCGATCTCCGCCGTGCAAATTGTGTCCTTGCGGCTCTTAATGCAATCCAGGAAGTTCTGCTTGTGGTCTTTGCTCTCGTACAGGTGAATCTCATCCGGCCCGATTACGCTCGTCAGAAGCGACTTCGGCTCGGCGTTTATCTTGTTGCGTGTTACATCAACCCAGCCTTGTGTCCCTTCGAAACGTGTATGCCCGCTGCCGCTTTTAAGAAACAATTTTACGCCGTTAGCGTATGTGTACTCGATGTCCTCGTTCTGAGCGGTCGTAAACAATCCCGTCTTTGGAAAATCGCCGCGCCCGACAATCTCGACTGGCCCGGTATCGTCCGCTCCGTTGCCCCACTGTGCAATATCGAGATAATGAGCGCCCCAGTTGGTCATCTGGCCCTCGGAATAGTCCAGAATAAAACGGAACTGATAGTGACATCGCTGCGTCGTATAAGGCTCCCGCGGCGCAGGCCCAAGCCACATATCATAATCGAATCCTTCCGGCACCGGCTCGGCCTCCCACGTCGGCGGGCATTTACGATTATTACCGTGAATCCCGACCCTCATAGTATGCAGCTTGCCGATCCGGCCGTTGCGCACCAGCTCGCACGCGAAACGAAACTCACTGCCCGAACGCTGCTGAGAGCCCGTCTGAAAAACACGCCCGTATCGCCTGGCCTCATCGGCAAGGACACGCCCTTCGCCTATGGTCAAAGTCAAAGGTTTCTCACAAAACACATCCTTACCACTCCGCACCGCCGCAATCGAAATCGGCACGTGCCAGTGGTCTGGCGCCGCGACTGATACCGCGTCGATATCATCCCGGGCCAATACTTCACGAAAGTCTGTGTAAGAAAAGGCCGGAGCAAGACCAGCTATCTGACGTGCTCTTTCCCGGTGTCCGGCATCTGCATCGCACACCGCAACAACCTCGCAGCCCGATTTGCCTCTGAATCCCTTCATATTGCCCGTTCCCTGACCTCCCAGACCAATACAACCCATCGTGATGCGGTTGCTCGGCGCCCCTGCTCCGAACACGGAAGAAGGAACGATTACAGGCCACGCTATGGCCGCCCCCGCAGCAGCCGCTGAACTCTTCAAAAATTCCCTGCGGCTCACAGTTGCAGCCCGTTTGCTTCGTCTGCTGTTCATTGCGTCTTCCCTTTGAGCTTTGCCTGTTTCTCGGAAAACTATTTAAGAGTTTTTATTCTCAAATTGCGAAATGCCAGCTTGTCGCCGTGCCCGCAAAAAGCGATAAAACCCTTCTTCCGTTTCAGACCCGGATGTTCGTTTCCATCCATAGTCTTGGGCGTACTCGCTTCCTTGATGTTCGCATCGACAATCGTCGTGCCATTGAGCTTGATCGTTATCTGCTTGCCTTTGGCGATTACTTCCTCGTAATTCCAGTCGCCAACGGGCTTGAGATATCCGACCTTCGCCGGAACAACACCATAAATTGACCCATGAAACTGATAAGGCTTAAGGTTCTTATACTTAGCCGCCGTATTATCCAATATCTGCAGTTCCATCCCATGGTACGCCGCATTTTCCCCCAGCGGCGCGCGAATACCAAGCCCGTTATTCGCCCCTGGTGTAAGCTTAAACTCGAACCGCATTATGAAATTGCCGTACTCTTTCGCCGTATAAAGATTACCGCCGCCAAGCTCCGGCTCAACGGAAATCGTGCCGTCCTTAACCACGTAACCTTTCGTATTACCCTGCCAGCCTGTCAGGTTCTCACCGTTAAACAGCGTCACAAAGCCGTCCGCCTCTTCCTGCTCGGTAAGTTCGTTCGTTATCTCACGAATAAACACATTCCTGAAATAAAGTCGGCTGCCGTGCGATTGAAGCTCTATCTGCTCGCTCGGATAAATCGGCTTGTCCCGCTCCCAGTAATTGTCCATCACCACGTTATTCACCACCTTCACGCCGTTCAGATACACCGTCACCTTTTCTCCCCTCATAACAATCCTGAACGTGTTCCACTGGCCGACCGGCCTGTCCGCGACTCTATCCGGCTTGCTTGGGCCCTTTTTGTTATTATACAATCCGCCCGAACCGACCTGCGCGCCGACTCTTCTGAGCGATGTGTCCCATATCTGTACCTGTGGTGATCCACGAAGATATATCCCGCTGTCGCCGCCCTTCTCTATCTTCCAATCGACTAACATCTCGAAATCGCTGTAGTCCCTTGCAGTACAAAGGCTGTGTCCTTTCCCATCAAAGAAAAGCGCACCATCGACCACCTTCCAGTTTGCCCGCATTTCCTCATCCGCCTTGGCCTGTGCCTTTGCCAATTCTTCCCGGCTCATTTCACGCCGGCTTTTCGGACTGCCGACCAGCCCCTTCCAGCCCGTAAGGTCCTCGCCATTAAACAGAGCCACGAAACCCTTTGGCGGCTTGTTCAATTCACGCCCCTCTACGCTCGTTGCTCCGTACCCGAGGCAAACCAAAACAGTCAAAAGTAAAAGAGTACTTAACATTAGGTTTGATTTAGACTTGCTTTTCATCATTTTTGCTTTCCTTTCCATAATATGCTTATTCTTATTGATGTCATGAAATGAAAATTACCTTCCATCCTTCACTTCGCCCGAACTCTCCTCATAACTTCGATAGCACCAGGCGCTTGACCAAAATCGCGCTCGTAAAAAAGGGTGAAAGAGGGGACTCGAACCCCCGACCCCTGGATCCACAATCCAGTGCTCTAACCACCTGAGCTACTCTCACCATTACTCTTTCCCCCCCGCCCAAAAACCAATTATATCATCCTTGCCCTCTTACGTCAATGCCCGTCTTTGTCGGTTTTTCTCGCAAAATCTCTTGAAAAATTGCCCAATTTATGTCATAATACACCCAAAATGGAGTTTTAACGTGATACATCTAATAAAACCTGACCTGTAATCTCTTAAAGTTGCTATCACCCACGGCAGTTCTGAGCGAGGAGAAACCAAGTACGGCAATTTTGCTCTTTGCATTTTGATTTTTAATTTGTTTCTTACCTCACTCCTCCGTCCTATCACGAATCAGATTTTTTCGCACCGCCTGCTGAATGTCCCGTCCGATTCCTCGATTACTCAGGAATACTTCAATACCCCCTTCGTCTTCCACCTGCTCTAAGGCGGCTTGCATCCATTCTGCTTTGACTTCTTTGCCTGCTCTACGGGACAGAAGATAATCAGCCATTATATCATCACGATTAACACCCAATAGAAGCTGGACCAGCGCACTCATCCCTCCGACACGGTCCTTTCCGCCCGAGCAGTGAATAATAACCGGCAGGTTATCACGTTCGGCTAAAATACTGAGTATAGCAGATATCGAAGCGGAAATCTCCGCATCTAAAGCGAACGCCTTATAAGCTTCTTTGCGGGATGAAGCGTTAACTACAATAGGTAAGGATTTATACTCAGCAAAATCAAACAGGCACTCCACATCCGGCGCCGACTGCCTTTCTCCATCACTTCGCAAATCGATAATAGTCTTAATCCCTGCCCTCTGAATAACGTCGCATTCTGTTTCTGTGATTTCCGATAACTTACCGGAACGGTACAGCAGCTTCCTGCCCATAATCATCCCATCCATTGCAGGATAGCCGCCGGTATCCCGTGCGTTGGGAGCGTTTTTCAAATTCAGCGACCTTTCTATTGGGATACCCCCCGGCCCGCATCCACCCGCCGGCCCCATCATAGCTGCGCACACTAAAACCCAGAAACACCACTTGAACACCAATAAGAATCGTCTATCTCCGACTATTGTTTCCATCTAAATCCTTCCCAAATCTTAAACTTCAAAAAACCATTCTCATCTTCTGAGAGTTCAATTACAAAACTTTCAGCGAAAAGATGAATGACTAACAACTGCGTAACAGTTTTTAGTTCGTTCTATCGATTGGTTTGCCGATATATTTTCTGTACACCTCAAATAGATAATATGGGCCTGGCTCCCATTTCCCTTTTTCAATTTCTATACAACAGTTATAAGCATCCTCTATTTTATCAATCAAGCAGTATTGGTTTACAGTATAAACTTCACATGCATTATTGCAGGATAAAATGAGACTGTAGTAAGATTACAGAGTATTTTATTCGGTCGAAGTATTCTACTCGCAGCCGAATCATGGTGGAAATTCAAGTTTATCGTTTGGATTCGCTACAATAGCAATTCTGGAGCTGCCCTCGGCCAACCCAAGCCTTGCATAAGTGTTTGATTCCAAAAATGTTAAGTCTTATTTGCTCTGTAAAGCTACTACAGTCTCGATAAAGGTGAACATTCAAAAAAATCAGCTTTAGACCGACTAACAATATCAAAGCCAAGAAAATTATAGTCAGAAAGAATTGTTTTCAAGTTAAGTGATATTTTATAATCCTTTGCTGCTCCGTCGATAAATATTAAAGGGTATAATTTGTAAGCAAAGAAATCATATTTCCCTGGAGACCTTGTTAATAACTGTAGCATTATTTCTTCACTGTTATAAAATCCTATATCATTATGCTTCCATTTATCTATCCAATTTTCAGGCCCTTCAGATATACACTTACTCGCACTGCAGATTTCTTTAACGGTATCGTTTTTTATCCATCAGGTTTTGGACATATAAGCTTTGGAAAGAAACCTACAAGTTTTGGTTCAGGTATATTCATATTTTTTATACGTCTCATTATCTATATATGTTTCCGGATAACATCCCAAGCCTTTCTTCGGTTTAAGGGAGTCTATAGAAATAATAAAAAACTAAGAGCAGTAACCTACCTCTTATTCTGCCCAATATACACATAATAGTATTTTTCGTTTATCTCACGCCACAGTGATTAACACAAAACAACAGAAAGCACAAATGAAAACATCTCTGTACTTTTCAGTCTCTTCCCCCAAAGAATACGGGCTTCAGCCTCCATAGAAGGCTGAAGCCCTTTTCCCGGTTAACTGCTATCCGCCAAACACAAAAAGTGCTCAGCGGCTCTCCTCAATTATCATTAATCAATTGTAACCGATAAATCGTCAAAAGTCAATAATCATTTATCAATAATCATTAATCATTTGCGGATTGCCGCCTGGGCCGCCGCTAATCTTGCAATCGGCACTCTAAACGGCGAACAGGATACGTAATTCATCCCGACCCTGTGACAGAAGTCGATACTGTTCGGCTCGCCGCCGTGCTCGCCGCAGATACCGACCTTCAGTTTCTTCCTGGTCTGCCTGCCGAGTTTGGTACCCATCTCCACTAACTTACCGACGCCGACCTGGTCGAGCTGCTGGAACGGGTCCGCCGCATAAATACCCTTTTTGACGTATTCGCCTAAGAACTTACCGGCATCATCCCGCGAAAATCCCATCGTCATCTGCGTCAGGTCATTCGTCCCGAAGCTGAAGAACTCCGCCTCGGTGGCTATTTCGTCGGCCGTCAAAGCCGCCCTCGGCACCTCAATCATCGTCCCGATCATGTACTTGATTTTGGCCTTCTTTTCCTTAAAGACCTTATTGATTTCATCGATAACATCATCCTTGACCAGCTTCAGTTCCGAAACAGCACCGGCCAGCGGAATCATGATCTCAGGAAGAACAACCTTACCCATTTTTTTCACTTTCAGAGCCGCCTCGATTATCGCCCTTGCCTGCATACGGCAAATCGGAGGATACGTCACCGCCAAACGGCACCCGCGATGACCGAGCATGGGATTGAACTCGTGCAATTGGTCAACCTTTGCCTTAACCACGGCCGGCTTGACCCCGAGCCGCAAAGCCATCTCCGCCTGACTCGCCCTGTCCTGCGGCAGAAACTCATGCAGCGGCGGATCAAGCAATCTAATCGTAACAGGAAGACCCGCCATCGCCTTGAAGATACCAACGAAATCATTGCGCTGATAAGGCAGCAGTTTCTTCAATGCACCTTCGAACTGCTTCTTGGCAACGATATTTTCCTTTTCAATTGCCTTTTTCTCTTTGGCGGTCTCGGCCGCTTCAATCTGTTCGACCATCAGGGCATAATCATCGGCCGCTAAAATTATCTGCCGCACAGGCCATATCCGATCGCCCTCGAAGAACATATGCTCGGTCCTGCAAAGTCCGATGCCTTCGGCTCCGAAGTCCCTTGCCCTCTTTGCGTCGCCCGGCGTATCGGCATTCGTGCGAACTCCCAGCTTTCGCACGCTATCGCAAATCTTCATAAACTTTTCGAAATCGCCGCTCATCTTTGGCTCCACTGTAGCCAGTTGGCCCGTCATAATCTCACCCTTCGAGCCATCCATACTGATCCAGTCGCCTTCCTTGACGGTCAGTTTGCCTATGGTAAGTTTATTGGTTTTATAATTGATATTCAAAGCACCGACGCCTGCGACACAGCATTTACCCATACCGCGTGCGACAACAGCCGCGTGACTTGTCATGCCGCCGAAAGCTGTCAGAATACCTTCTGCCGCGTCCATTCCACCGATGTCTTCCGGGCTGGTCTCTTTCCTGACGAGAATGACCTTCTTGCCCTTGTCTCTCCAGGCCTCTGCGGTGTCGGCGGTAAATACAACCTGCCCGACCGCCGCTCCGGGTGATGCCGGAAGACCATTTGCGATTACATTGCGCTTGGCCTTTGGGTCGAAGTGAGGATGCAGCAGCCTGTCCAATTGCTCCGGCTCGACACGGTTAACCGCCATTTTTTTCGATATGAGTTTTTCGTTAACCATATCTACGGCTGTCTTTACCGCGGCCTCGGCAGTCCGCTTGCCCGTTCGCGTCTGAAGAATATAAAGCTTCTTGTTCTGGATGGTGAACTCCATATCCTGCATATCTTTGTAATGCTTCTCCAGCCGGCTCATAAGCGCCGTAAGTTGCTTGTAAGCCCTCGGCAGCTTCTTGTTCAATTTCGTTAACTCCATCGGCGTCCTTATCCCGGCCACGACATCCTCGCCCTGGGCGTTCATCAAAAACTCACCGTAGAATTCCTTCTTGCCCGTACTCGGATTACGCGTAAAGCAAACGCCCGTCCCGCAGTCGTCCCCCATATTGCCGAATACCATCGCCTGAACATTCACCGCCGTCCCCAACAGGCCGGTAATATTATTAAGCTCCCGATACCTAATCGCTCTTGGTATCATCCACGAGCCAAACACCGCGTCGATGGCATGTCTTAGCTGAACTCTGCCGTCCTGCGGAAATAATTCGCCGACGTGTTTTTTATAGACATTCTTATATTTATCGACGACTTCCTTCAATTGTTCCGCACTCAGCTCGTTATCGAGTTCGACCCTGGCTTTCTTCTTCGCGGTATGAAGTACCTCTTCGAAGTGCTCATGCTCGCATCCCATAACAACATCGCCGAACATATCGATAAACCGGCGATAAATATCGTAAGCAAACCGCGGGTTCCTGGTCTTTTTAATAATGCCTTCGATAACATCGTCGTTCAACCCTAAATTAAGAACTGTGTCCATCATACCGGGCATCGATACGGCCGCTCCGCTTCGGACGCTGACAAGCAGCGGGTTTTTGGGGTCGCTGAGTTTGGCGTTCATTGCCTTTTCGAGCTTGGCAAGATTTTTATCGACTTCCGCCTGAAGTCCGGCCGGCCATTTGCCCCCGGATTTATAATATTCGCTGCATACCTTCGTACCGATGGTAAAGCCGGGCGGGACCGGCACTCCTATTTTTGTCATCTCGGCGAGATTGGCGCCCTTACCGCCCAGTAATTCCTTCATCTTAGTATTACCGTCGGCCTTGCCGCCGCCGAAAAAATACACCCTTTTTTCTGCCATTCTAAAATTCTCCTTCTAACTACAATTTCGCATTAAAATAATCCTTAAAATAGGATTATATCCAATATTTCTAAACATCCGCTCGCGACTTCGCAGAGCAGGTAGTAAGCATTACACAAAGCAGCAACTCCACAGGGAAAAATAAGATTGGTTAGTATATTCACCTAAGCTGATTTTGTCAACCTTATAAGAAATTTCTTTGTCTTTTAGCAATTAAATCCCGTTGCTCCGCCTGCTGTCTGTGCATGCCAAATCGTAGAAGACAGAGGAAAGAAAATGTGCGATGGATAATGGGTTAATGTATGTGGCCGGATGCCAGGTGCGCCAAATTTAACCAATAGGCAATGAGTACGGCCAGCGAAACAATAACACCTTCTGAGGCAAACATTATACTCCATAGTTTTCTGCGGCCGCGGAGCATTCGTTTAAGGGCCACGACACCGGCAATAAGTGCGCCTGTCGGAAGGATGGTACATAGACTGTGAACAACTCTAAAGCCTGGTGTTTCAGCTATGAGGCAGCCTGGGAGGCTTTGTACGGCCTCGACTCTGCGGATTGACAAAATCACAGCGATAATCGCCAGAATACTCAGAATAAGTGATGCTGCGGCCAGTATGCCTGTGTGCGGTATTTGGCCGATAGTATTGTTATCTATTTCACTCATACTTTCTTCGTCCACATTACCTTCTTTGATTAGAGCCTTCTAATAACTACTATACTGTTAACTCAACTGCGATGTTCGGACAGTTTATTTACTCTATCAAACAACGCCGGATTTTAGATACCGATAAATGATTATTTGCCGATAGACTTTGGACAAAGGAGTGTTATACTGACACTCGGAGAGTTCAGGAGTTGTATTCCGAAACCATATAAACAATAGTTCACACTGGAGAGTATGATGATCTCAGTAAAGAAGATGATGGCTGCGATTGTGACATTCGGATTTTGTGTGAGTATGTCGGTCGCAGAAGGAAGACCATTAGTGGAAATAACGCTGGTTAATGAAGGCAGGCCCAGCGCATCAATTGTTGTTGCACAGAATCCAACACCTTCAGCCAGGTTGGCCGCCCTGGAGCTTCAGTATCATTTCCGGAAAATCACGGGGGCCATCGTGCCTATAAGGACGGATCGTGAAGAGATAACAGGCCCCCGTATCCTTGTTGGCCAAAGCAAGCAGACAAATGCCCTGGGCATTAAGGGGGCCGACTTCAAGTCACTGGAATACCTCATACAGTTCCGGCCGGATACTATTATCCTGATCGGTCGCGACTGGCAGGACACGCAGGAGAACCGGAAGGAACTGGGCAGGGACACCTATGGCCGCACGATTCAGTCAAGCCGACACCAAATTGATTATCATAAAGCTACAGGGCAAGCCGGACAAGGCGCCAAACCCATCACACTGCCCGGCTTTTTCGATGACCAGGGCACCTGTTACGCCGCCTATCATTTCCTGGAGAAGTTCTGCCAGGTCCGCTGGTATGGTCCGGCGGAACTTAACGTTGTGATGCCCTCTCAAAAGACTCTGACCGTGCGTGGAGGCGAGATCCGGCGATCGCGAGACCTGAAGCATATCCATGCCTTGGGTGGTGGCTGGCCCATTATCAAGGTTCAGTGGGACAGCCCGAACGGCGACGAATTGAATCTATACTGGCGGCGCTTGCGCATAGGCGGTGAGAAATGGGCTGGCAACCACGCAATCTGGACCAAGACGGTACGTGAAGTCTTCAACAATCCGGAATATCAAGCCAAGGGCAGGGGCAGTGGAAGCCAGCTTTGCTACACCAACCCGAAGCTTGTGCAGGATGTCGCGCGTGTGGCACGTGATTATTTTGACGGAAAAGAACTGCGCGACGGATTCAAAGCAATGGGCGATTACTTTGCCGTCGTCCCCGATGACAACTACTCATGGTGCAAGTGTGAGAAGTGCCGGCGAATTCTTGACATCAGCGAAGAAGACAAGCGGGGAGAAGGATTATTCAGTAATGCCCGCAACAGCTACTACATCTTCAATTTCGTCAACGAAGTGGCTAAGGAGGTAAGGAAGACTCACCCGCACAAGTTCATTGTCGCCCTTGCTTATTCCTCATATACCTACCCTCCGAAAGGCCTGGAACTGGAGCCCAATATCTGTGTTGCTCCTTGTCTCCAGATCTGCTATGGCTACGATAAGAAGACGTACTATGAAAACGACCTGGCTATCTACCGGGCCTGGCTTGAGGAGGGAGACCGTCCGCTGTATCTGTGGAATTACTTCCATCATCCCATGGAGCCGGCGGTGATCGGCAAGTGGAACTGTTTCCCATGCTTTATGCCGGATGTGATATCGCGCGAAATAAAGCGTTACTACAAAGACGGGATTCGCGGTGTGTTCCTCTGCGGGATCGGGCAGCAGCTCGACTATTACCTGTACACGCAGACCGCCTTCGACGTCGATACCGATTATAAGGAACTCGTGGACGAGTTTTTCACTCTGTATTTCGGCGGTGCCTCCAAACCTATGAAGACGTTTTACTACCGCATTTCCGAGATCAACCGTGAGGAAGCAGTCGTGGGCACAAGTCGCGAGAAATCATGGGCAATGCTGGGAACTCCGGAACGGATGAAAGAGCTTGGAGTTTACATCGATGAAGCTGTAAAGCTTGCCGGGACGGATATTGAGAAAAGGCGCGTTGAGACCTGGAAAAAGGGTGTGTGGGAATATATGAAAGCCGGCCATCATCAGTTCTATCTTCGCGAGAACCAGTAGGCATCATATATACCCACAAAGGAATACATGAAGCATCGGAACTACCCACGCAGGGATTTTTTTCGTTTGTGCTTTCTGTTGTTTTGTGTTAATCTCTGTGGCGTGAGATAAACGGGAAATTTCGTTATGAAAAGTAGATGTTTATAGTTTTCCCTGATACAAAGTCAAAAAAGCAATCATTTTGGGAGTTTCTCTATGGCGGTTAGATTCGATGAAATTGGATACTGGTCAGAGATCAAGTTAGATATAATCAAAAAATATGCTGCTGCTTATTCAGTGATAATGAATAAGCAATCCTTTATTAACAATTATTATTATATAGACGGATTTGCAGGCGCAGGAAAACATATTTCAAAGAATACTAAAGAATTTATCCTAGGAAGCCCTGCAATTGCATTAAATGTAAATCCTCCGTTTAGTGAGTATCACTTTATCGACCTCAATGGGGATAAAGCAGATATGCTGAGAAGAGAACTGGGAAGAAACAATCCTAAAGTAAAGGTACATGAGGGAGACTGTAATAAGATTTTGATTGATAAAATTTTTCCTCTTGTTAGATTTGAGAATTATAATCGTGCCCTTTGTCTTCTTGATCCGTATGGGATTCATTTAAAATGGGAAGTATTATACGCTGCTGGTAAATCTGAAGCGATAGAGGTTTTTCTTAACTTCTCTGTAATGGATATGAATATGAATGTACTACGGAGCGATCCGGAAAAAGTTGACAAAAAACAAATCAATAGGATGAATGCTTTCTGGGGAGATGAAAGCTGGCGTGAAGCTGCATATGAAGAACAAGCTGGCCTTTTTGGAAAATATGAAGAAAAAACGTCGAATCAGGCAATGGCCAAGGCTTTTCGTAAAAGACTAAAAACAAAAGCTGGTTTTAGTTATGTACCAGAACCATTGCCAATGAGGAATACAACAGGATCTATTATTTATTATCTTTTCTTTGCATCACCTAAGAAAACAGGAAAGGATATTTTTGCGAAATACAAAAATAAAGGATTGGTGTAATGGCGGAAAAATCTGCGATTGAATGGACGGAATCGACTTGGAATCCGGTAACGGGTTGTACGAAAATAAGTTCCGGCTGCCTTAATTGCTATGCCGAACGTATGGCGAGAAGATTAAGGGCGATGGGCCAGAAAAATTATCGTAACGGCTTTAGGGTTACATGTCACCGGCATACGCTTGATATGCCTTTGAAATGGAAAAGGCCGCAGATGGTTTTTGTCAATTCAATGAGCGATCTTTTTCATAAAGATGTACCGGATGATTTTGTTCTGGACATATTTTCCACTATGCGACAAGCACAACGACATCAATATCAAATTCTGAGCAAAAGAGCTGAAAGACTAGCGAAGTTGTCGCCTGGATTGCCGTGGAGGGAAAATATATGGATGGGTGTTACCGTAGAATCCGCGGATTATAAATACCGGATTGATTACCTGAGATACTCAGGAGCAAATATTAAATTCTTATCGCTTGAGCCGTTGTTGGGTGACTTGGGAGAACTTAATCTCGATGAGATTGACTGGGTAATTGCCGGTGGAGAATCGGGGCCGGGGGCGAGACCAATGGAAATCGGCTGGGTCAGAAATATAAGAGAACAATGCCTTGCTCAAAAAGTACCATTTTTCTTCAAGCAATGGGGTGGTGTAAACAAGAAGAAAGCCGGCAGACTATTAGACGGTGAAACCTGGGATGAAATGCCAATTGGTTTTCGAGATAATATGTATGCCTGATGTTATTTTTGAGGCTATCTATTTCGTTCCTTAATAAATTAAGGATCTAAATATCTGTTGAGGAGGCGAGTGATATTTCCGCCGAGAACCATTTGCTCTTTTTCCTTCGGTAATTTGAGCAGGCGGATTTTATAAAGCTCCACCTGCGAGTTTACCAGCGGGCCGTCGGAGCCGAAGATAAGCTTTTCCGGCGGGAGTTCACTTGCCGCACGCTCGAGATACGTGGAGAAGACGACGGAGGATGTGTCCAGATAAAGGTTCGCCAGCCGCTTCGATGCCTCGATGGCACGGACGTGCTCGGTCCAGCTTCGCGATGCAAAACTTCCAAGGTGGGCCAGAATGAAAGAGACCTGCGGATACGATTGAACGACCTGGAGGCTGTCATCGACATTCGGCGGGTGGAAGAGGATTGGAATTTTCAACTCGGAGGCCGTTTCGACCATTTCCTTCGATGGTATGCCGTGGAGTTTTAGGCCTCTTAGGCCAAGCTCGCGGACTTCCCAGAGCAGCATTTTTCGGATTTTGCCCGCTTCGGTCCTGGAGTCGTGTTTGGCGAAACCTATGAATTTGTCGGGCCATCGGCGCACGTAAGAAGCAATCTCCTCGTTGGCCTCGCGGTAGGTTGTGTTGTTGATTGGGAAGATGATTGTCTTGTCAATTCCCGCATGTCGTGCCCGGCGCAGAGTCCATTCGGGGTCGTTGTATGTGGTCCACGGGTCGCTCTTTGGATTGTTGGAGGCATAGTTAATACCCTTGCCGGCATGGCAATGTGCGTCGATGACTTTTGGGCGTTGCGAATCCTGAGGTTGGGCTGTGTGGGCAGGCCCGGCCAGGGACAGAGAGCCGCTTAGAAGAATGCCTTTGAAAAAGTCGCGTCTTTTCATGATACTTTCCTTTGCCTGGAAGAATAAGGGCTGTGTTGTCTTTATCAGTATAACCAATTATTGACAGGTGAAAAGAAAAAGCGGGATGTGAAAGTGAAAAGCGCATAAGGCAAAAGCGCTCTTTTTTAAGTTTCCGATTTAGTTGTTGTTTTTATTATCAGGCTTTTTCAAACGTGAATTTGTGTGAGTCGGCGTCGATTTTTATTTTGTCGCCGTCGGCGAATTTACCGGCCAGAAGCTCGGCGGCCAGAGGGTTTTCCAATCGCTGCTGAATCGTTCGTTTCAAGGGTCTTGCGCCGAAGGCGGGGTCGTAACCTTCATCCATAATCTGCCGGCGGGCATTGTCGGTGAATTCGAGGGTTATGTGGCGGCCTTTGAGACGCTCTGCGAGGTAATCGAGCTGGATATCGACAATCGTTCGCAGGTGCTCTTTGTCGAGCATGTGGAAGACGATTATTTCATCGATGCGGTTCAGGAACTCCGGCTTGAAGAGCTGCTTGAGCGCGTCTTTGACGTGCGCCTCGATTTCCCAGTCGGCGCCGGATTCTTCCGTTAGCTGCTGAATCTGCTGGCTGGCGATATTGCTTGTCATGATGATGACGGAGTTTTTGAAATCTACGGTCTTTCCTTTTCCGTCGGTCAATCGGCCGTCGTCGAAGACCTGCAGGAGGACGTTGAAGACATCCGGATGTGCCTTTTCAATCTCGTCGAGCAGGATGACCGAGTAGGGTTTTCGCCGGACGGCTTCGGTCAGTCGGCCGCCCTCTTCGTAGCCGACGTAGCCCGGGGGCGAACCGATTAGCCGGGAGACGGAGTGCTGTTCCATAAACTCGCTCATATCGATTCGTATCATAGAGTGTGGGTCGTTAAAGAGAAAGTCCGCGAGTGCTTTGGAAAGCTCGGTCTTGCCGACACCGGTTGGGCCGAGGAACAGGAGCGTTCCTATCGGCTGGTTCGGATCCGACAGGCCCGAGCGGCTTCTCCGAACCGCGTTGCAGACGGCGGCGACCGCCTCATCCTGTCCGACTACACGGCGGCAAATTACATCTTCCATTTTCATCAGTCTTTCTCGCTCGCCGGAGAGTAATTTCACGATGGGTATTCCGGTCCATTTGGAAACAACGTCGGCGATGTGCTCAGCGGTAACTTCACTGCGGATTATGGATTTGTCGGATTTGGAAAGCTCGGCTTCTTTTTCCTCGAGGTCTTTTTTCAGGTTTGTGATGGTTTCATACTTCAGACGGGCGGCGGTTTCGAGGTCGCCTTTTCGCTGGGCGGCTTCAAAGCTGTTTTGGGCCTCTTCGACTTTTTCCTTGATGGTTTTCATCCGGTCGATGTCACCTCTTTCGCTTTCCCACTGTGCGGTGAGCGTTTTGTCCTGCTGCTGGAGCTCGGCCAACTGCTTTTCGGCTTTTTTTAATCGTTCTTTACTTGCCTTGTCGCTTTCTTTTTTCAGTGCTTCTCGTTCGATTTGAAGCTGGACTATTTTTCTGCGGATGGTATCCAGCTCGGCCGGCAGTGAATCATTTTCGATACGCAGTTTCGAGGCGGATTCGTCAATCAAATCAATCGCTTTATCGGGGAGCCAGCGGTCGGTAATGTAGCGGTTTGAAAGGGTCGCGGCGGCGACGAGTGCCGAGTCGGTAATCCGCACCCCGTGGTGGGTGTCGTAGCGGTCTTTGAGGCCACGGAGGATGGCTATGGTCTCTTCAACGCTCGGCGGATCAATTACAATAGGCTGGAAACGCCTCTCGAGAGCGGCGTCTTTTTCCACGTACTTCCGATATTCGTCGATGGTAGTAGCACCTATACAGCGCAAGTCGCCCCGTGCAAGGGACGGCTTTAGCAAATTGCCCGCATCGACGGCGCCTTCGGCTTTGCCTGCGCCTACTACGGTGTGCAGCTCATCGATGAAAAGGATTATTTGTCCTTCGGCGGCGATGACCTCTTTGAGGACGGCTTTTAGGCGGTCCTCGAACTCGCCCCTGAATTTTGTTCCGGCTATCAGTGAGCCCATATCCAGAGCGATGATTCTTTTGTTCTTGAGGCCTGTAGGGACATCGCCTGCGATTATTCGCTGGGCGAGGCCTTCGACGATTGCGGTTTTGCCGACGCCCGGTTCGCCGATGAGTACGGGATTATTTTTCGTTCTGCGGTTGAGGACCTGCATACACCGGCGAATTTCCTGGTCTCTGCCGATGACGGGGTCGAGCTTTCCCTTTTTCGCCATCTCCAGAAGGTCAATGCCGTAGCGTTCGAGGGCTTTGTATTTATCTTCGGGGTTCTGGTCGGTTATTTTTTCCGGGCCGCGAATCTCTTTAAGGGCGCTTTCAATCTGTTCGGCGGTGACGGAGTTTAGGTGCAGTATCTCTTTTGCGTCACTTTGTACCGAAGCAAGAGAAATGAACAGATGCTCGACGCTGAGGTATTCGTCGCCCATAGCATCGGCCCTGTTTTGTGCGTCCAGGACAATCTGGCTCAGGGCCGGGTCGGGCATGAGCGGATTAGTGCCGGAGCCCTGTGGCAGCCGCTCAAGCTCGCTGGCGGTCATCTCTTTAATTCGCGAGACATTAGCGCCTATCTTTTTAAGAATCTCGATTGTGATGCCATTATCCTCGCCGCCTACAGCGGACAGAAGATGCAGCGGCGACATAACAGTATGCGATTTTGCCATCACAATCTGCTGGGCGGTAGCCAATGCTTCCTGGGCTTTTAGTGTGAATTTATCGAATTTCATTGTTAACCTTTTATATTTACACAGACGCAATTTCAATTACAGAAGCTCTCTAACCTTATATGAGCAAACAGCGTGCCGAAACAAGGTGAAATTGTAATTGCTGCTGTTATAGATAGTTACGGTTTTCCTGGCTTTCGGGTACGTGCCAATTTGGCAGGTATTTGCCTGCATTAGTATATAGGAAGTCCGTGTTCGATATCGATGATTGACTATTTGGATTCAAAGTTGAGATGAGCGAATTTAGCGAAGAGTTCGGCCTTATTGAAAGCTCTTGGCCCGGCAGTGAAAATTGCGGCGGGGATTATTGGCCGCCGCCTACCCAGCCGGTTTTCGTATTGTAGATGAAGTTGCCTCTGAGGCGGGTACTGATGTACACGGCGTCGCCGTTGATGGCGAAGACGGCCTCGAGCTTTTTTCTTATTTTGATTTGTGCCGCACCGTTTTGAGAAAGTGCGAAGTGCAGGTCTTCTCCGTGCTGGAGAATCTGATTATCGGAAAAGCCCGCACCACGCATTACCCTTACAATGTCATCAGAGCTTAGAGTAAGTACGTTCTGGTTATTAACCGGAAAGATCTCAAAGCCTCTGTTTCCTACACAACCACCCAAACCAAAAGCCAGAAGTGTCAGCAGCAATGATATAAAAATCACATCGAAGTTTTTTGATCTCTGACTAATTGGTTTCATAGTTATTATCTCCTCTTAGTACGTCCCTTTATCTAAGCGGACGTGATAAACTTCTCCGCAGGCTCGCCCTAAAATCGACTTCCCTTGGTTGGCTTAGTGCCTGACCCATCGGAGCCTGACCCATTGGCGCCTGCCGCCGTATTGGTGCTTGTCCCATTGGGGCCTGTATTCCGTATGTGGGCTGTTGGGTATAACTGGTCTCCTGGCTCGAATCGGGTATTATGTGTGCCGTAACGAATACAGCAATCTCCCTCGATGCCCCTTCGTCGTTCGTATTCTTGAACAATCCACCGATAAACGGAAGCTTACTGAGGCCAGGCACCCGTCTTTTGTCGGTACGTGTTCTGTTCTCGGTCAGGCCGGCAAGAGCAACGGTTCCACCGTCTTTGATACGGACGGTGTTCGAAGATGTTCTGCGTGTAACGACCGGAAGGTCGCTTTCCCTGCCGCGAGGTATGCTGTCACTGACTTCGATGGCCAGATCCAGCGTAATATCATTATTGTCCCCAATGTGGGGTGTGATATTTAACTTGGTTCCGGACTCAATCTTTTCCAGCTCGGAATAGAAAGAGCCGAAGACGTTTTGTGCTTGGGTCTGGCTTCCAGTCATGAAATAGTACTCTTCGGTCATAACAGAGATATCGGCCATCTTGCCATCCTGGGCCAATATCTGAGGATTGGCAATTATGGTAGCCTCGTCATTCTGAGAAAGAAGATTCAATGTTGCTGTAAGTGCATTTGTAAAAGATGCATCAGGAGCATAGCCGATTTGGAAACCCGAGGCTAGTTGGCCGCCTAAGTCCAATAAGCTTCCCCCTCTGTTTTGCAGGTCGTTGCCGAAAAGTCCGCCGCTTACTGTCGGCCAATTCCACTGTACGCCCAGGTTCAGGAGATTTCCTCGTTCCATTACCACGATACGTGCATCCAGGAGGACCTGTTGGCGAACTTTGTCGATTTTTTTGAGGTCGGCGATGATACGATCGGCCAGGGCTGGCGGTGCAGTAACAACCACTGTATATGTATCAGTTACGGGATTTGTAGCAGTTCTGAGCTCGGGGGTTTCGGCCTGTACGTAAGGCCTGAATGCTGTGGATAGAAGGCTTACAGCGGCCTGGGCCGTGACGTAGTTCATTTGCATCCGGCGGGTTTCGCTCATACGTGCGAACATCGAATTTTGTAGGCCTCCTGAAGTAATTTCTCCAGAGGCAACAAGATAGTAATGCTCTGTTTTCTTCCAGACATAGGGAGTTCCGGCCAGGACGATATCGAGCGCTGTTCCAACGGGGACACCTTTTAATGTAACGGCTACAATACCTACGACAGTTTCATCTGGGATAATGGTGACGTTTGCGTCTGCGGCGATAGTCTGAAGTACATCAAGCAGCGGGTCATCGACAAAAGTATTAGTAATAAGCACTTCTTGTGGAGCGACAGTGCCTGGTTCCATTAATGCAGGAGCTTCCCGCTGCTTAATAAGTTCATCTAATTGCTGTTGTATCAGCTCCAACCCTGTGAGCGGTTTTGCCGGCTCAGTACTGGTAACAACAGGAGGAGGAGGCAAAGGTATTGCACCTCCGGTCCATTGATCGCCCTGCGGCACCGTGACTGCCGTTCGAACGGGTGTCGTTGTTGGCGGAAGCGTACCTGTAGGTCTTCGTGTAGGAATAATTGCCGAAACGGGCATATCATCCTTCCAGTTTTCGATAATGTTGCTGGTGTAAGGCTTGCTCTGGAACGAGAAGCCTTCTTTATCCAGCGAAATTTCACCGGTCCAGTTATATGGTACTTCAACACTGAAGAGGCCCTTATCATTAGTAACGGCAGTACCTCCGCCATTATTTGCCGTGACCTTGACGCCACTAATACCTGTTCCGCCAACCATCACAGCATCGGAGATGGTAAACGTCCGTACTATTGCTGTGAAGACCTGATTGGTCTGGTTTCTTGTAGTGGGCACAGCGTATCTTTTAGTTGTCGGTCTGAAGTTATGACCCAGGAGTGTAGGTGTTACTACTCCGCGCCAGCCGTATTCTACGGTCAGTTCGTACTCGCCATTTTCATTAGTGGTAGCGGAACCTCCGTCGCTGTCTGCTATAACAAATATACCTTCGACAGATATGCCCTTATCAGTGCGTATAGTGCCGGCAATGGTACGTTTTTCTTTTGATGCATAATAGTCGCGATTAACCTCATTGCCATACAGCTCAGGGTATTCTATTTCAGCCGGATCAAATGTGTAGCCTGCCTTTACGGGCATAATTTTTCCGTTCCAGCCATATTTGACAGTGATGTTGTAAGTTCCGTCCGGATTGCTCATAACAGCTCTTCCGGGCAGACCTTTAAGTGTTGCACCGCCAACTCCGACAGAACCGCTGATTGTAAAGGTTATCTCTTTGCCGGTATAGTTACGATTTTTCTGGTCTTTTGTAATAGCGGCGTATGTATTATCAACTGGGTTGAACTCATAGCCGTCCTTTATAGGTATAACAATACCGCTGAAGCCCCAGTCAACTGTTGCGCTGTACGCGCCGCCAGGACCGGTGACCAGATTGCCGGGCAGGCCTTCCATTGTTACACCCTCCATACCGGCCGAGCCGGAAATTGTTAACATAATCGGCTCCGGAGTGTAATTCTGATTGGCCTTATCGGAGGTAAGTTTGGTGTGGTTCATTGTAGAGGGTACAAATTTATAACCTGCTTTTACCGCCTTTATGCTTCCGTTCCAACCCCATTCAACGATGGCGCTGTAATAGCCGTTCTCGTCGGTAAAGACGGCAGGTTCCGGAAGTCCGGTCAGTTCTACTGAATCCATACCAGCGCTGCCGGATATTGTAAAAGTAATCGGATTTGCATAGTAATCCTGATTTGGATACGAAGTCATAATATCGGTATATGGCATCTCAGCCGGCTCAAAGGTGTATCCAGCTTTTTCCGGCTTGACCATACCAGTCCAGTTGAAAGGAACTGTTGTTACGCTATATGCACCGTTTCTGCCGGACTTCGGATTACCCGGCAGACCTTTCAATGTTACTCCCTCAACCCCGGCTGAGCCTGAGATTGTAAAGGTAACGATTGCACCGGTATAGTTCTGATTCGGCATGTCCCTGTTGACGTTAGTGTATGGTTTACTTCCTGGTGTGAACAAATAACCATCTTTCATTGGCGCAGCGCTGCCTGAGAAGCCGAAGTCCACAATGGCCTCGTAAGTTCCGTTGGCGGCAGTAACCGGAGAACCGGGCAGGCCGTCCATTGCTACGTCTTTCATTGGTTTACCGTTAATAGATACCAAACCTGAGATTTTATACGTCTTGAGCTTGGCGACGTAGTCCTGGTTAGTCTGGTCACTGGTAACCTTTGGATAGCTTGTTTGTTGTGGCTCGAAGGTAAAACCGGGCAATACAGGCGTAACAGTGCCTTTCCAGCCGTATTTCACAACGGCGCTGTAGTCGCCGTTACCATCGGTAACTGTGTTCGGAAGACCGTTCATAGTCACTCCAGGTTGCCCCGTTGAGCCGGAGATTGTGAAAGTTACCATTTGCCCTTCAATCGCGGCCTGGACGTTGACATTCAACGCGCAGATCAAAACAGCGAAGAGGATTACCGTACCGTCCGATAAAAATTTACTGATCTTTTTCATTGCCATAAGTCAATGTCCCTTTCTGTAGCCATTAACCGGCAGAACTACAGCTCTTTTGCCTTGTATCGGCAATCCAGCCTGATTCTTTAGTAAAAAATGACTTTGCCGGTTAACTACCATTGTACCTCGATTTTTTCCCCAAGATTGTCCTGTAACTGTAAAACTTCTATGACCTTTTGCCCTCCCTGGGCCATGACTCGTATACCAATTTGTTGCTCTGTTGTTTCTGCCAGGTCTGGGCCGTATCTCAACTCGGCCGCGAGACGGTAAATGCCAACGGGGACTCTGGTAATATCGATAACCCCGGAGTAATCCCTTGCCTCGAAAGGCAGAATCATAGTTGTTTTCCTGCTTATAAGCGCGGCCATTGCCTTTGGATCTCCCGAAGAGTCTACAATAGCGGCCCTGCATCTGAGTGGCGTAAAGTGGATTCGACCGAAATTGCCGTACCTGGCGACGACATAATACTCAGAACCGCCTTTCAGGGCGGGCGTTAGCTTCATTCCGTGAACATAAGGGTCGGCATTTATATTCTTATTTGCAACGCTGATCGGCGCAGTTGTTACGCCTCCACTCTGGCCATCGGCATAGGTGCTGACAAAGCCAAGAAGGGCGTAATAACAGGGAATCGATCCTGATACATTGTTGGGCATCTTTGATATAATGCGTATGCTCTGCTGGGCACGGCTGCGCAGCTTAAATTCCTTAGGCTCAATCTGAAGCCATCCGCGGCAGTCCAGATCGTCGCCCTTTAAATCTCCGAAAGCAACTCCCAAAAGACTCTGCGGCATCCGAATAGCGGCTCGAACATTAACGGTCTCATCCGAGGCATTATAGATTTTTATCGCTTCGACGCGGGTAGCCCCAGGTATTGAGTTTATTGAAACACTACCGGGCAGCAGGTCAATAGGCGCATCTGCGGCCACTTTTTTGATATTTGGGTCGCCTGCGAAATCCATTTCATCGGTAATTCTCTGGTCACGTCGGCCGTCAACGTACAGCCATCCTCCTACCTTGTATTTTGCCGGTGGCAGCGTCTTTCCGATGTTGGCTCTTAATTTTAATTTGGCCCCCGGGATTATGCTGGCACTAATGAATTCCGTGGTTGTAATTTCCCGCCAGTGTCCGTCAAGAAAGCCTTTGATTTGGGCAAATCCCTTCAGATGGGAACGTGTCCCGCCGTTATTATCAATGCTCATTATGACATGTGTTGTTGCCGGATTTGCCTTGAAGGCATTAACGGACTCAAGTTCCATTTTTTTAAGTTTTATGTCATGTCGCATTGGTCTGCCCTGTACATCAATAAATACAGGGACTAAAAAGCGTATTCTTACACCGAATTCAGCTAACCGGCCGGGCCTGGGTCTTACGCTTGCAACAATCGCGGCAGTGTAGAATCCGCGAGTACGAATCGGTACTCTTATATTTACCCTTACGCGAGCTGATCCCATCGGACTAATTTCAACATAATCTTTTGCCAGGCTTATCCACGATTTACACGTAGAAAGGTCCGATCTATCGAAATCTTTATCATTAGGCTCAATGATTAGCCACTGGCCGTTCTCTTGCTGGGTAAGATCGACGACTGATAATTCTATCTCGTGGACCTCGTTCGGGTCGAAACTTTGAAGCCCAAGCGATGTTTCAAACCGTTGCTTAGGCATAAGCGGAAGGTCCATTCTCATAGGCTGGACAATAAACTGACCGAAAGCAGACCCCCCGGAGACAAACACACTCAGCGCAATTACTATTGCGAAAGCCAGATGGTTTTGAGCGACTTTTTGCTTCCTCACTTTTTCTACCTCCCAATAACTTAATATGCTAATAAATGCAAAGTGGAATACGGATAATTCCAAAGTTACTTGTACTCTTAAGATTCTAAGTCTATTATTGCATCTTTAATTATATTTTCGTGGTCAGTTTCATGGATATTTATACCAATATTGCTGCTTTTATCTTTTCGGCTGTTTGATATCTTTACTTTTTGTAATTCCTTCCCAAATCCCCATAGTGACAGCCAATCCGCAAATCTAACCTTGCAAGAGCCCTTTTGGCTCGATAACTACATTTACGCTTATCTTCCTTCCTTCGCCCGTATTTATTTATTACCAAGTCTATCATTTTCCTGCTTGAATGTCAAGCATATTTTGCCCATTTATCCTATATTGACAAAATTGTTTTCAAAAAAAACAGAAGGGGCAGATTTTACGTTTGCCCCTTCCAATTAACATGCTTTTTGACATATCTCAGTAGAGGATTTCGGACGTTCGAGACAAGGCCTGTTAAAGCCTCTGGGCTCTACTGAAACTATCCTGCCTATTAGCTGCCTGTATCCGGAGGCTTTACGTTTATCGTTATTTCGCCAACCGTCGTATTTTCAGCCGGTTCGGCTGCCCTCCAGATCTCAGCGTTCCACGCATCGAGACAAATTGTCAATTTTTCCCAGTCACCTGTTGAACCGCTGATCTGATTTTTATCATCCTTCCAGTACACTTTCGTATCCTGGAGGATGGCTCCAACCTTGGTTAACAAGGCGCCGAAGATTGCCGGGAAGTTGGCTTTGACTTCAATATCTTCGCAGTCTGAGTAGCACGGGAAGTCGCCGCTGTCTCTGCCGATAGTTACACAATCTACCTGTACCAGCTTAAGCTCGCGCTTGTTACACTCTTTAAGCTGTACATAATGCCCTACGTCCATATACACGGGCATTTTGCAGAGGTCTATTGCTTTGTACTCCCAGGGCCAGTCGCCATCTCTTTTGATGGCCGGGTCGCCCGCCCGGACAGTCGTAACCATCATAGCTGCGACTGCCAGTGCAATCATACATTTCTTTACCATTTTCATATCCCCCTCAGAATTGTTGCTCCATGAAGGGCCAATTTTTCTGGCCTTTGGAGCTATTAATATTTCCATAGCCCAGGCTGACAGCCTTGGCTATACGTTTAGCCGGATAAACATTTATTCCTCGTTGTTGATGATTATTTCCGCTTTAGTGCCAACCTGACTAATGACCTATAAAAATCAGGATTTCCATCCCCAAATCGATATTTGCTGAAACTATCTCGCTCGCGCTTGTATTCCTTACTTTTGTCCGTATTAAATTATTACTAAGTATATCATTTTTCAGCTAAAATGTCAAGGGCAAATTACCTAAACCGCCCAGATTGACAGGAATGTTTAAAAAAAACAGGAGGGGCAGATTTTAACATCTACCCCTCCATATTTACATCTTTTTGACATATCCCGGTACTTCTAAGAAGTGCCTTTAAAGCTACACTTCTATAAGGGACTGTCCTGCTGATTAACTACCTGTATCCGGCGGTTTTACAGTAATCGTAAGATCGCCAACATGTGTTTTATCATCAGGTGAAGTAGCTCTCCAGATTTCTGCCTTCCAGGCTTTGAGACAAACTGTCAATTTTTCCCAGTCGCCTGTTGAGCCGCTGATCTGGTTTTTATCATCAGCCCAGTACACTTTTGTGTCCTTGAGGATGGGCCCAACCTTGTCGAGGTCGCCGTTGAAAATCGCGGGGAAGTTAGCTTTTACTTCGATTTCTTCACAGCCGTCGTAACACGGGAAATCACCAGAGCCTTTGTCGATACTTTCACAATCTACCTGTTTGAGTATCAGCTCGCGCTTGTTGCATTCCTTAAGCTGTACAAAATGACCTACATCCATTAAAACTTTCATCTTGCAGAGGTCTATTGCTTTGTAGGTCCAGGGCCAGTCGCCGTCTCTTTTGATGACTGGGTCATCCGCATGGACTGCGCTAATCAGCAGAGCTACAACTGCGAGTGCAAATATACATTTCTTTACCATTTTCATATCCCTTTCTTAACCCTCGCTCCCTTTAAAGGCCAATTTATTTTTACTGACCTTCGGAGCTACTAAAATTTCCTTAGCCCAGGCTCATTGCCTGAACCACACGTTTAGCGGGACGAAACTTTTTAACCGACTCTGACGACTATGCCCGCTTTAGTGCCGGTCCGAGTCGGGACCCATAAAGTTATGATTTTCAAGCCGGGAATTGCATTCTCTGCAAGTAAATCATTTTCCACCTCAAGAACGGGCCTATTTCTTCAGGCGGTTCGCAAGCATCCTTATGCTTACAAATCATCACTTCTCACTACCTCACACCTCCTTTCTCCCCAACCTTTGTTAAGGAGGGGCTGGCTGTTCTACCTGAACAACTTCTATCCACAAACCCTGGGCATTGATATTCGTTTATTATTACGTATTCTGCTTGTTTCTTTTTTCTGGCCATTTTGTTCATTAAGGTAAAGGCATTATTGTAAACGTAAGAGTTCCTTCGTACCGTCCGGCCGCTTCGAAGGGATTGACATTCAGACGGAAACTCAAATCAATGTCATGTGAACCCATTTTGGGTTTCGATATCAGAACCGGCTGTGCCATTGAGACATATCCATCTGTAATCGGTGATTTTATTGAAATACGGTCGGGCGTTATGGATTTGCCCCAGCGGTGTCTCAGTGTTGTAATAGAAGCCATTATCGGGCCATGAAGGCAGTTGGATCCCACCTTGAGGGTCATATCTGCTGAAGATGTGCCGAAGATGGATGGGTACAGTGCCGCTCCGGGCCCAATAAGAGAAGGTTTAGAGAAAACAGGATCTCCGAACTTAAGACTGTCGGATGAAGGAGATATATTCACAAATGGCGCATCCGCCTGTGCTGTCACGGGCACCGCGAACAGTATTATTGCCACCAACAAAGTTTTTATTACTCTTTTCATTTTTCACTCCCCCAAATAAACTTACTTTACGAACGACGGTTTCTTTGCCGTTAACAACAAACAGCAAGCCTTTTTGTTTTCCGGTCCCTCGGATTTCCAATGCTGCGTTAAGGCCGTCCTTATATCAGCTACGCAGCTTTTCCTGTTTGACTGGCCAAGGTTCGCCAAGGGCTCGAAAGTGTGGAAAAAGAAGTGAATAATGTGAAGTCTTTTCATCTCTCCTCAACATCACTCTCCTCACTCTCCGTATTTACAGCAAGGCCCTACACATAAATGACATGGCTATACTTAACCATATTCCTTGCTAACTTGTCAAAATAACAGTTTTCTTTGTCTATGTCAATAGCTAAATTCCAAAATATTTTTTTTCGGTCTTAGCCGACCTTTGTATTTTACCTAAACTGTGCGTAGAAGTCAATATCTAAATAGCCCAAGCTGCCGGGATGGGTGTGTTTTTTTGTATTTTTCGGACCCTTATTTCTTCAAATTGTCCTCAACTTGCAGGGTGAGCCAAGTCATAATATTACGTAAAGTCATATATATCAAAGAGATACGACATAAAGTGTGTGGTCGGAAAAGTGTTTCAGACGTCGCCGGAACTTGCATAGCTTCCCAGGAGGTAAGATTCGGCCGGGAAATATTTTTTGGCTCCAAAATATATATTTTTCAGGTTCAGGGACATTCTTTGGAGGACTTACTGTTTCATGCCAAAAAAACAGATGTTTTATTATTATGTTTTTTTGTAATCTGAGTTAATTAAGTTTTGTTTGAAATGTTCTTTATTTAAGAATTTGTTGTCTGCTAAAGCAGATATTTCCAGCACTTATCAGGTGACGTTTTTACCGGGCGTTGCTCCTGTGCCCGAATAATTAGTTACAATGGACGGATAATAGGAATCAGAAAAAAGATGTCTTAAAAATGAGCCGTCCGGATTGCTGCTTTTGCGAGAGGACATGAGGATAAAAGAATTTTAATTGCTTATTTTATTTACGCATCGGATTACTGCGGCAGGGCTTGCTTTTTGTGATTTGTGAATCGTAATGCTTCCTGGCCTATAGCGACAAAGCTCACTTTTAATCTTCTTGCAATATTCGTCGGTTGGATGTAAAGTAAGCGGAAAATTTTCGGAAGTACGTTTTTTCTTTTGGATATTATCGGGTTCCGGAAAAATAGATATTTGCGCCCGTAGCTCAGCTGGATAGAGCAACGGATTTCTAATCCGTAGGCCGCAGGTTCGAGTCCTGCCGGGCGTGTTTGTTTTTTACCCCTAAAAACGGCGTTTCCAATGTGAAACAGCCGTTTTTAGGGGTTTTGTATTTCCCTCTATTTTTGCAATGCGCTGCAAATCAATGCAATAAAATGGCGGAGTAATGGCGGAGTAAATGGCGAAGTGAAAATCGACAATTCTTTTGATAGGGCTTTATACCATATGTGAGCAGTCAGGTTTACGGCGGAGTTGTGGCGAAGTGTATCCGTAGGTGTCTCTGTCTGTTCAGGCTGGACTGATGATCGGCCTGGTATTCAATCGTTGGTGCCTGTTGCTTTTTTTGATTTGTGGGCTTCACAATTCAAGTCTGGCAGAGATTCAATAGCGGCTGCCTCTTGGTTTCTCAGGGTGTGCGTGTAAATGCTCATTGTAAGATTTATGTCGCTATGCCTCATAAGGGTTTGGGCCGTTTTTGGATGGACGCCTGAAGCGGCAAGCATAGTCCCGAAAGAATGTCTTAGACTGTGAAAACAAACCTGTCCGCGTTCCGGGTCAATCTCGATCTGTGCCGCTGCGAGGTCTGCTCTTAACATATCTGCCATATTGTATTTACTCGGCAATCTGAAAGCACTGGTCTGCGGCAGTTTATTTGCGAAAAGTTCTTTGAGCATAGCAACGGTATCTTTGCGAAGTGGCAGAGTAGTGTCTCTTCCGTTCTTAGTATACTTTCCTGCAAGGGTTACAAGCTGATTGTCAAAATCGAATGACGCTACAGTCAGACATCTTATCTCGTTAGCTCTAAGCCCGCTCTGCGCTGCAAAGCGATATAGCAAGGCTCTTTTCATGCCCAGGTATACGAAAACGCTCAGGAGAGGCTTTTGTGGCTCTTAACAATCTGCTTAATTCGACAGGTTCGATCGCCGCTCGTTTCTCGCTTTCGGCCTTTGATGGTTTTAAGTGTAAAATCGGATTCGTTACGATTCGACCATCCATTACCGCCCATCGGCAAAACTGTTGACAAGCCTGAAGGTAGTAGTTTTTCGTTTTCACGGTAGCTGGTTCGGTCTCCACTGCTATTACTTTCCCTTTAACGTTACGGTAAACCTCTTTTTTCAAGATCGAGATTTCATGCTGTAAGCGACTTGCGGAAACACCCGCCCAAGTCTTAAATCCGCACTTTGCAAAGGCGCGTTTTACCCGCTTATATTGAAGATTTGCATATTGAACATCGCAACCATTAGCAAGTAATGACTTTTTCCAGTCCTCAAGGTGTACTGATAGCAGCTTTCCGCCCTCTGCCCGCTGGCCGTCCAGAATATCCCAGCTAACAAGTTTTTTCAAAAGAGTAGCCGGTGCTACCTCAAGCCATTTTTGCAGCTCTACGCCTGGTTGCTGGCCTGCCATTTTGCAGGACACAAGAGCCTCGATGTTATCTGCCAATGCTTGTGTCGAACGTTTTTCTGTGAATCCAGGTACCCGGTGCCGGCGGCTATGATGATCAGAAAAATCAACATACCACTTTTGAGTCTTTTTGCGTTTACCGTTTTTGTCAGTGTAGTGCTCTTTGTACAGTCTCATTTTTTTGGCCTCCGTTTCATAGGTTTTGATTGAAGTTCAAGCCCTAAATACTTGCAGAGCTTATCGGCAGTCTCAATAGTGCAACCTCTTGTGTTATGATAAATGCGAAATAAGATCGTTTGATCTATCCCGGTCTTTTTAGCTACTTCATAACGGCTAACTCCACACTTTTTCAACTCTTTACGAATTTTTTCCAATATCATTTTTATTCTCCTGTACTTAAATCCTACACTATGCTTAACACAGTGTCAAGTATAATTCTCAAGATTATTTTTATTTTTTCTCTATCGTACTCGGATCATCATTACTTTTCGCTTCTAAATTAGACTCTAACAACTCTCTGAAATGCTGTATGAGTTTGCTGTGTTCTGTCAGGAGCATTTTCAGGGACGAAACAGTACTTTCCCTCATCTTTGTTTCAAGACAGCCCTCAATCGCCCCACACACGGTTGGGTAGAAAGCAAATGGCCTCAACCTTTTTATGCCATTTTTCCCGACTTCCTCTCGGTTAAGAACAAAATTGTGTGGGTCGGATGTTAAAACTATGTTGTCTACTATCGTAACTTTCATAAACTACTCCATTCCATTTTTTTTCTCAGTCTCTACCCGTTTGAGTATTGATCTTATCAGCCCGTGATGCCATTTACCCTTGACCTGCACAGTCCGGCCCTTGAACATTCTGTCTACCTTCCTGGGTTTGTAGCCTTCGTTGCCGAGTCTGTTAGAAATCTTCCGCAGGCTCAGTCCTTCTTGGCGGAAAGCCTGTATCTTCTCAATGATTTCCATTTCATAAGGGCAGGGAAGCATACGCGCAGGATCGTCAGGATCAGCCTGCCATCCATACGGCAGTCTTGCAGACATTCGCCTGCCATTGGCCTGATAAGACTGCATCGCATTACCGGTTTGCTCGCGGCTGAGTCCAGCCCGCAAGTTCATGGCGGCCTCAAAAGTCAGTTTCGCAAACCGGCCCGTTGCTTTCGATCCGGTTGCCTCAGCAACGGCTCTCTCCAAATCTTCCAGGTCAGTCTTGTTTTCGCTCATATCATTCATAACTATTCTCCTTTACCGCTTGCCAATGTCCCTTCTTTTTTCCCCTGATAGTAACATTCTTCTAATACGTGTTTCTTATATAGTACGGTCTCCGCTGTGGTTTTCGTAACGTTTTGGATTCTGCCAACTCTCGTAATCAACGATAGTTACATAAAAGCCGCGTGTGGTTTTCGCTGTGGTTATCGCACCTACCCGTTTTAAGGCTTTTATGGCAGATTCAATCTGGTACTTTTTATATCGCATTATCCTTGCCCCGACATTCCAAGCTAAACCATCTCGAATCTCATCGTAACTGGTGAAAGCTATTCCGCATTTCACCTTACGGGTGTCCTTGAATCCTGCCGCCATCATCAACCAGAGAAACACTTCGCGAGCAACAGGCGGTAATTGTGTAATATAAGTATCTTCCCTCGGCCAAATTATATACCCTCGCTTCAATCGCATTATGGCACGCCTCGTAAACTCGCTTCGCTCATAGAGTCCTCGCATTATTCGCAGCCGCTAAAACTGCCTCTCGCGTAGCACCATTCTGCACCCACTCACGAATATCTGTTCCGACTGCCGGCAGAACACATTTGACGCTTCGCACGATGGGTTTTATCACCTCGGCCAGCCTCAATGCACCCTCAATGCCAGGATAGTAAACTGGGCCGTCTGGGCGCGTTACAGCCTTGTCCTTGTCGGCCATAATAATTACATCTCTGTTGTAACGGGCAAGTATAGTCTTGATGTCATTAATGCCGCTGTTACAACTCGGCCTACCTATAGCATCAAAGCCCAGGTCGAGTAGTGCGGCGCAGTCTGACTCGCCTTCGCATATCCACAGCGGTTGCTTAGAATCTACCACAACACCATCAGGCCAGAACAAAGCAGTCTTCGAACCTGTCACACAATACTTGCTACCGTTACGTCGCAACCTTATCCCGACGATCCTGTCGTTACCGTTGCGCATAGGAAAAGTGTAATTTCTTCCATCCCAGCCAACTTCCAGCCGCTTGAGTGATTCGGTGCTAACGCCGAGGTCCTTTGACAACACAGTCAAATCAGTAAGATTATGCTGATACTGTCGGGCCAGCGAAAAGAAATCCTTGGATGGTTCACTTCTTACGATTGGCTTAGGCATTCTCTTCGGTACTGTCGATATTAACTGGCAGTCGTCCAGCTTATGAATCCAGCCGCCGGACTTGCAGGGTTTACTCGATTCTATTCGCATACAGTACGCTATCTTGCCGTTAGCTGAGACTGCGCACCAGTCGCTACGGCTACATATTTTGCAAGGTTTCGATTTGCTGACTCGAATCCATTCCGATCTGCTCATAATATTGTCATCCTTTTATTTCA
Organism: Planctomycetota bacterium; assembly: GCA_019456195.1. GTDB lineage: Bacteria > Planctomycetota > Phycisphaerae > Sedimentisphaerales > Anaerobacaceae > NIOZ-UU13. The sequence continues at coordinate 81,779 of VRUK01000003.1, forward strand.
CAAAGCTCATCGTGAAAAGTGATCGTAAAAATAAACCGTGGGTAACAATCGCACTCATCATAACATCTGTAACATAGCCGTTGGGAAAGCGATATTTCTGCAAATCCCGCTCTATGTACAATAAGCATTTTTGATATGTATCAAGTTGTTCCTTACGGGCTCGCTCTATTACTTGCTTCTTGAGCTTTACACCAGACTTGGAGTTGCGAACATGGATTGATATAATGGACAATATCTGTTCTTTTATGTGTGGCAGGTAATTATAAACGAATATTTCCGGCTCACCGTGGTAGAAGTACTTATCTATCAAAGGCTGTAGTCCCTGCTCAAATTCAAGCTCTTTGTAACCATCAAAAAGCAACTTCTCCAAATTATTATCAGTTTGCTTCGGCTCCGTCAGAAGTTTATACGCTTGGCCTAAATGAGAAATATTTGCGTTTATGAGCATGTCCTTATTGGCAAACAGCTTCATATAATTTTGCCCTGCTCGCACAGTAAATGGCAAACTATTTTCCACCCACTGAGTAAATTTCCCGTGAGCCATCTTCCTCTTTTGCTCACAAAGAATTCCCCCAATACTTATCGAATAATCAAAAACTATGCGAACTCCATCGCTAACCAAGCTATGCAATTCTTTGATCTCTTTGGCTGCTTTATTTTGTAATTCGATTTGCGTTTTCATGCCACATCTCCTTAAAAAAATTGTTAAAATAAACGTTTTTAGACTGAAAATGCCGAAAGCGAAAATCGTTTCGTTTTTGATTTGGTTCTTTGGGATGAAAATAGATTATCTTGGAATGCTGTTTTTTTTTGAGTTGACGTGCCGGGAAATTGTGGTATCTTATGAGCGTTCGTTTTGTTTCAGGCTGTCTGCCAGGGCAGCCTTTTTTTATTGGTTTTTTACCTTTTGCTCTCATTTTTTGTCGCCTCCTTCAGAGCCAGGAATCTATCCAGACACGGGAAATCAAATTCTGCCCACAAAAATAAATCCGAAGTTTTGTAGACGCAGCAGCCCCCCAATTTACATGCCGGCGGTAACAACCCAGACGCTTTCATCTCTGCGAATTTTCGGGGTGACACGCCGATTAAGGCTGCTGCAACCTTCGGGCGAATGCAGATGGGTTCAAGTTGGACGATTTCTGCAGAGGTGTTATTCATCGCTGCCCTCCTCAGTACTTTCCCGCTTTTTGTACCTTTCCCGCAATATTGCCGCTTTTTTTTCAGCAGAAAGAATGCGAATCAGCTTTTGTAGACGCTTGATTTGTCTGTCGAATTGCTTTGGTGTTTTAAGCATACCCTGATAATCGGGTATTAGCAAAAAAAACACCGTAACTTTAACGTAATCTTAACGTGAGTCTAACGTGATTCGTTTTAGTAAGTAACCAACAGTTTTTTTGGGTACGACTTTGAACGGTAGGTTTTTGCTCTTAAAAGCCTTGTTTATTTTGCATATATCACCCCTCAGTTGGTCACTTGCTGAATTAACTGATGACGAATCCAAAGCCGAATACTCAACTATTTTCGGGTATCCACTAACAAGCTTTGAAAGTGTTTCAATTGTTCTCCCAGCGGGTAATTCCAAGTCTATCTTTTCGCAAAAGGCTTGGCCTTCCCCTGAAAAATGAAACAGCTTTTGCATTTCGGTTACCCTGCCCGTTTGTTCCTCCTGTTGCTCTGTCTGTGTTTCGGATTCCCGTTCTCTTTCAAGAGCATATTGAATGCGATTAAGTTTTTCGAGAATTTCTGTTATTTCGCCGACAAAGCATGGTTTATTCAGGTCTTTGTAATACTTCCTGAAATACTCAAAATCGCCTGCTAACAGCGTGCCCTTAATCCAGGGATATGCTTGAAAAGTATCTTGAAGGAAGTAGCGGCAGTTTTCAATTTCAGTCAGCAGGTTCGTTATTTCGGCCTGGTATTGGTCTACTGCTTTAGCATAGACAGGGTCTTTTCTTCGGTAAATTTTCTCTGCTTCTCGAAGCTCTACATCTCCTATACGTTCGCGTTGTTCATCAATAGCAGAGGAATTTCTGTGCAGCAAAGGCCTACTACTAAACCCTAAACACTGCTTGCTTCGATTAAGCATACGTTCTTGAATATTGCTGCACGCTTCGTGGTAGGCTTCATTCCGTAACGCCGTATCCTTCATTTCAATGGGGTCATTCAAGAGGTTGCATACTTTCTGAAACAGTTTTTTGAGTTTCTTGATCTCCCCGATTTTTTTTGAGAGCGTGATTTGTTTTTTCTTCATAATTCCCACAAAAAAAAACCGGCTGATGATTCCACTTAATTTCACGAGATTTAACTTCTGTATTTTATCAGAATCTCAAATCGTTGGCGATACATTCATTCACATTATCAACTAAAACGGACTCAGTAACGCCTTGTATAAGTCGGCTGTTGTTATGGTACACTGAAACACGCCCGCCCGAACGGACCCGCAAAAAACGGTTTCCGCATATAATGAACGCGTACACGCGCGCGCGGAAAACTTCGGCTTTCCTTTCCGCCTCGACGTACCTATTCGCTCTTTTAAAAGAGTTGGCTTCATACTGGCTCAATGGTTGTTCTTATGACTCATTCTTGACGATGCTCTCCCACGACTCAACGCCAGCCAATCAAAATGAGATGGAGATGCCTATCGGAGTGGTCTCAAAGAAATATAAGCTTATTCAGCATTATGAAGTTTTCGATGTTGCGGTTAATGCGATGAGGGGCATAGGGATCGACACTGAACTTGTCGAGACAAAGCTAACAATCACAGAATTTGGTGAACGGATGGCCTTGAGTTTTCTTTTTCCCGAAGACGAAAGCTACTCTTTTAGTCCGGGATTTCCCATATACTACCAAAAAATGGTTCGTTTGTCACGTGCTACTTGGGAAATCCGGGAAATGAGGGCAAATATGGCCTGAAAAGACAAGTATAACGCCAAGTTTCAGGGAGTGAATACACAAACACCGGAAACACAAGGGCTTATGGAGTATGAAATCCGATAAACTATCAGATTATGGCTGAAAGCCAGTTCACAACAAACGCAGTCTTCTGAGGATTCAATTACGAAACTTCTAACGTTCCGGCTAAGCGGTTGCAAAGGAGCGTAGTGGATTTGCCGATCCATCTTCAACCGCTCGGTTAGACCACGCTTGGTAGCTCGACATCCAAGAACCTTTCATCGCCCGTGCACCAACACAAGTACAGGCGAGGCGACTTAAAGCGTGGTACGATGTATATATCAGATGACAATGGCATTGCTGTCATGGCTTCACAAAAAGACGAAAAATCCTCCCGCCAACGACGGGTGGGGCTGAACGAATGGACGAGCATTACCGCAGAGCAGGCATGAAAATCCTCCGCCGTTCGTAGTGCCGAGACCGTTCTGTGGAGAAGCTGATACCGAATTTCCCCTTTTAAAGGTACCTCAAGACGTAAGGCGGCGTGCAGGTAATCAGTTCGTTCACCTTGCCCAATTGATTCATCAGCACGTTTCTCGCCCAGAGTCGGCCCAAAGGGTTCGTCGACTTTTGCCTCGACACCGAGCACTACAAGGCCTTCTTCATTGCGCGCCAATGCTAACACGTCGGTATGAGAAGGCCGTTTTCCTCCCGGAAGATCAACCTCCCATTCGGGAATTGCCGCCAGTAGCTTGAGACCAATCAGGTCACTCCGACCCGAGGCCTCAAGAGTCTGTTTGACCTCTGCGGGCAATTCATTACCAGCGGCTTCCCAACAAGCCGCAGTCGTCATGGACGAATACGACTTTTTCCAATGAAGACTCGGCTTTGCGAGAGAGCGCTGCCAGTCAGATGGTGCTTGGGTTGGCAGAAAGATGCGTTTCATATTTCTTCTTCTCAGGCCTAAATATTTATATATGGTTTCCGTACAAAACTCCGTAGCCAAAGAACCTTCGCTCTTGGAGGTGGGGCTTCGATCCCACATGCTGTTCAGGCTGGCCGGGACGTTGCGCATCCAGCCGTCCCCATGTTAGGTTCATCTTGTTTTTTTATATCGCATTGTACGCCAAGGTCGTTGCCCAATCTTTTCGTACAAATAGCGAATTGCTCTGTTATTTGAAATAACGGCAAGGCGTAAAATAAATTCTTTGTTGTCACTAACATTAAACTTCGTAACGTTTTTTGAAGTTTGAACCCTGTGTACGATATTACCTCTGAGTTCAATTAGCTTATTTAGTTTTTCTTTTGATTTAACAACGGACATTCCACTCCAATACCACGTTCTTGACAATGGGGGCATTCCTATTAATTTGGCGAAAAGACGATCAATTTTGTCTGGATTTGGCGTGTTAAAAGCGCCTCTTATAACATAATATTCCAGTACTTTCTCCTTGTGAGATTTTAACACATCTTTCCAGCCTGCATTTGCTATTAACCAAACGTCTTTATCGTTTTTTCTAACTTCTTTAGCTGCAGTAGCCAACACGTGGTCTGGAAAAACATGAGGGACATCGGCTTTTGATAGCATCAAGTTGAAGCAGTTTTCAGCCAAATCCTCGATATATGCCTCCCAACATGCAAGGAGTAATACTACTGCACTTTTGTTCAAGACTTGAACATTATGTTTATACCCAGGGCCACTACCGGCAATCTCTGTGTGTATTTCCAGTAATCTATTTATTTCATCAAGGTTATGTTGTAACGAAATAAAATGGGGAGGACGTTTAATACGCTTTTTCTTTTTCTTTTTCTTTTTTAAACGCATATCATACCAATAAGTGCAAATCTAACGCTGGCGATCACTTGCCGAAAAGCTTAGACGCACAGAACATTAGATTTTTGAAATACTTCATTAGTCCCACTGTACATGACTCATTCAAAACACCACTTTTCGGTTAAGTGAATTGCTTTGTTAGGCTATATCAATGTATAAAGTCTGTTCGCAAAATCGATAATACCAGTAACAGCTTTATCAAGCATTCCAATTACATTCACATCTGCCCCCTCAAAGGTGAAAGCAATCCATTTTGTGCGCTTGTGAGCGAGCTTATCAGAAGGCGCCGTCCTGATGCCGTTACTGGTAAATTCAGCCGGAACACCAAATATTTTTACAGCCCCGGGCATGGATGTGATTTTCACATTTGGATTATTTACTATTGTGCTCACACTTCCGTGTTCGCTCTCAACAGTGTATATTTCTGTTTCTGAACGCTCTTGGGCTTTCAGCTTATCATGTTTCTTCTCATTCAGAATTGAGCAGAGATCATAAAGCCAAGTATCGTTACACCGAAATGGCTGTATTGAAGCAATCAGGTCATATACACCACGATTGTTACTGGCCAAATCGGGCAATGAACTGCCTATACCAGATTGAAAGTCTGCCTTAGTACGACCATAGGGGAAATAGATATTGCGAGGATCAGATTTACCTGCAGTAGCTCTGGAAGATTGGCAACAAGCTTCGTAAATATCGTGGGCCATATAGTCAAGCGAACTGCGTAAATTCTCCATTAGATTTTTTACCGGAACACGGAGATCAAGAGACTGTTCTTGTAGAGCGCAATCATATTCTTTGCGAACGATCTCATATTGCTCCGTTGCTGCTGCGATGATTGTATTCACATCACTCTTTCGACTCATTTGATTCTCCTCTGTGTTCGCATCTCTCATCCAGCCTAACTACTGTTTATATGGTTTCCGTGTAAGAATCCGTAACCAAAGAACCTTCGCTCTTGGCCCAAAAGGTCATGGTGTAACCGCTACGGGAAATATATACTGCAGATGTCAGATTTTCAAGGAAAAAACCACCCACTGGCCATACCAGAAGAAATAATCGCTACAACGGCCTGTTGGGTGCTTTAGATTGAAAGATAGCCGGCGAGTTGAACTATCAAGGTATAGGGATGATTATTCATTTGCCGGCCTTGTTTTACCTGGGATTCCCATATACCATTATATATCTTAGCTCAGCTACGTGTCCCTTCAACTGAAATCGTCAGTGTTTCTTGGGCTTCCTCTTTCGGCGATCCCTTTTTTCCTTACGTTTCTTTCTGTCAAGGAATTCTCCGCCAATTCTTGGACCTGAGTCCAAGTCAATCGCCTTCGCCGTCTTTTCCACAAGTTTCTTATTAGGGCTTTCCGAACCATAAAAGTGCTTGGCAGCAGACATTGCCGCTAAACGTCGCAACTGCTGTCGGATTTGCTCATTGGAGAAACTGATCTTGTACTCGCTCTGGAGCGATACCTGAATTCTGCTCAAGTAAAACGAATTCTTCTTAGTCTTAACAATAAAGCCTTCCACCTCTTTTTCCCAACCAGGCGGCCTTTGTTTAGTCATAACCAATAGAATAAGAAACTCACTGAATCCGCCTTGGTTCTTTTCGATATGTCTGCCAAAAAGTGCGCCCATCTTCTTTGAAAATATATCCTCTTGAAACCAATCGACAACGTTTTCTGCTATCACAGTCATGATTGCATCCCACCGCCTCTCAGGAGACTCATCACTGTCGAAGTCATCGTCTAAAATGAAACCCATACCTTCAAATATCGCCTTACTGTGCTTGGCTAAGATAGGCGACAAGATAACTAAAATTTGACATACGCGAGTCCAACAAGCCAATACCTCTTCGAGAAGTTTCATCTTAGATTCAGGTGAAACGTGATCACTGTTACGTAGCGCTCTGGCAGCACCCTTCATCGCTTGAACCATCTGAATCAATGTAGATTCATTTATAAATTTTGCAATTTCTTGATGGTACGGCTTCGCGCGGTCGTAACTCTTATCAGCAATCCTATCCTTTACAGTAGTAGGCAACGTTGACTCGGCGACACTGGCGTCTACCAACTGCTTCATCCCTTCCAGCGACTCAGCACTAGGGGTCCATAACGCATGCTGGAACGGGTTGAACTCTTCGTCAATTCCCGTTCTCTCCAAGAACTCTGAATTCATTCTCTTAAGATCCATCGTTAGATGTTCGACTGCATCGGATCGCCTCCTATCGATACCGGTATAGAACTCAATGATCTCAGGAATTACAGAATACCTGTGATCGGTAAAGATGTATTTCGCAAAATCTAAATTGTGATGCATTCGGTGCGCCGCAAAAAAATAACGCCAGTAACTGAACCGAAATCCAAACAGGAGACCCTTCCGGATAAATATATTCTCTGTAACTAAGAATGCGAAAAGAACTTCACAGTCCAAGTCGAGAATCTGATCTTTACAATACTCTTGGACCTTGTCGTAAAACTCTTGTTTTGTAAATGAGGTTATAGCAGACCTTATCAACCACTCACACACATATCCTAGTGCATATTCACAATCCTTTAGGTCTGGCCTCGTCGCATATCTGGGAATTTTGTCATACTGGTAAAATAGAAGATACAAGACTCTTCCAATCATCTCCGTTCTATTAACCGGACTATCATCAAACGCTTGCTCAGCAAGCTTGAGAATTAAAAGACAATTAAGAGGGGTCCGGTGAATGTTGAGAGCATCGATATCTTCTGTAACTTTTTTTGTAACTAGGTCATCATCCAGTGAGTCCAAATCTTGAGCATAGGCAGTAACCATTTCTCTAATTCGCGTCCTCGTCAATGCCCACAAGTAAAGCGTTTCAAATTCTTCTGCATCTTCCATTTCGAGAGTATTCGCAATATCTGCGCAATCATCACTGCTTTTAAGGAGAATTACTGGAATATCTGGAAACTCCTTTTTGATCTCCTGTAAAACTCGACATGCTTTTTTGTCACCATGCCAATTATCAAGAATGATTCCTGCCAGCGAAGACCGTGATATATCGATTTCCCTACACCTGCCCTCAAGTAATCTGACCACGTCTCGTCGGTGAGGAGAAACGACGGTTGTGTCGACCATTGCAATCGCCGTGCCGGTGTCAGTCTGACGATGATGCTCTAACGCAATAAATCGGCCTAAACAGGTTAAACCGAATTGCTTAGGTGCTCTAATGATGCACGAACGAAGATTTATACATAGATCACTCGGTTTGGTCATTACTGCATTTTTTCGTTTCTTAGATGTTTCTGGCATATCAGACAAATCACGATCAATCCAGATTTTCTTTTTAGAAGAGTAGCAAGTGGTAGCCTCGTCGAACTCTGCCTGGAGTAAAGGGAGCGTACCTTTCTCTGGGTTATATCTCGGTGTAATTAATTCTTCTATGAAATTGTCTTTGCCGATTGCAGGAAACACAATTCTCCCCTCATCGTTTCCAGCCAAGCTTGTACCTTTTACAAATCTATGTTTAGGAGCCCATTGGCGATATGCAACTTCGTATTCACCGCTATCGGCGTCCACGCTAACGAATGCATAACCGAGATCCCCAGATTTTTTATTAAAGAGTGGAGGTGCACTGCAATTAAGAACTCCCCCAAATCCTTGTGTTGAAAAGACCGCTGAGTCACTGTGTTTATGGCCAGATAATATTAATTGAAAATTATTAAACATTATCTTTTCCAGTTCGAGCCTTGCCCAACCAGCAAGCCACTCAACAGGATGATGCATTACAAGAATCCGCGTGGTAAAATCATTCTCTTGTAACCATTTATAAAGAGATCGAGTATCGATATGCAAATGCTCTTTGTCTGAAATCAGTTTCCCTTGTGAGTCCTTCAGCCCGCCAAATGAACATAACGCAGTATTGAGACAGTATAGGCCAATCCCATTCTTTAAATCCCAACCCGCTCCTCCCAGACCAGAATGGCAACAAGTGTATTTAGCAAATTTTGCCTCGCAAGAAACATAGTTCTCGAACTTTTGAGAAAAGAACAAATCGGAGAGTTGAGACAACTGATTGTTAAACGTCTCTTCATCTTTAATCTCAGAAATAGCCCCCTTCTGCATTAGCAACAGTGGTTCAAGTGCGGCTTGCGAAATGTCGTGATTGCCGGGACTGCAAATACGGCGATCACGGGGATATCCTGCACTATCCAAAGCCGTGGCGAAGTTCTCCTTAAACGTAGAGTAGTGTTCTGAGTTAGCACCTTCTCGCACGAGATCTCCTGAAAAAACCAAATAGAGATTCTCGAACTTCTTCTGAGCAGTGATGTCCTTGATGAATTCATTGGAGACGAGTCCAATCTCTTCATGCCAGTCGGGCTGGTAATGGAGGTCAGAAATGTGAAGGAATGTGTATTTCATATTCAGTATACTACCTTTCTCTTTTCATATTATTATTTTCAATGTCTACGCCCAATTTAATTTCTTTTTTCCCGCCCTTCGGGCGGATTTTCTCATAACTCTATTAAAATACACGGTTTATATTACACTCACGCCTTATAAAGGCGCTTTCGTGCCGTCTTATCAGCGGCAGATAAGCCCTCATCAACGACTGACAAGCCCGCATCTGCGACAGATAGGCCATCATCTTAAATATGATCCATCGTTTCTTAGGCATCTGTTGGCTGCGGGGCCTTTGCTCTTGGTGTCTTTTTTTTCACGGCTCCCCAGCCGAGCAGCTTTAGTTTAGGTTCATCGAAATCGGTTATATATTCTGCATACCGCAGCTGTCTTTTCATCATTTTCGTTAGCCCTTCTGTCGCTTGCAGTTTATTTACGGCTGCCAGCTTCTTGGCAACTATGGCCTGTGTCAGTTCTGCATCGGCTTTATGGTATGCTTCGATCGCAGCGGCAAAGTCAGTGACCTCTACAGGCGGGTTAGAATAGCTACTTATATGATTATAAACACCTGAATAGTGCCCGGCAAGGAAAAAAGAGGAGAACCTACCTGCTTATTGAGTTTGTCCATTCTACAGCCTGCAACTCCCATGAAATGGGCAGTGGGGGGCTTGTTGTGGACGTGGGGCAGCTGGTTGTGTCTCTTAACCACAACAGAAAAGAAGGCCCGAAAAGGCAAGCCAGACGCCAAGTCTCAGGGAGTAAATACACAAACACCGGAAACACAAGGATTTATGGCGTACATAATCCGACTATCCCTCAGATTATGGCTAAAAACAGGAAAAAATACTGCTACGTCTGTCTTCTGTTCTTTGTCATCTGTGGCAAAAATAAACACAGAAAACTTTATGACAAACAGATTAAATATGCTAATCTAAAATTTATTGATGTCGATCGAGCCGGTTTTCAAGCATCTATTTGGAGAACCCTATGCGAGATAAGAAAGAACGCTGGCATGCCGTGATACGAGATTTCACGAGTGTTGAGCAAGCATTGGGAACATTTGATACTGGCAGTAGAAAGCTTTTTTTAAACAGACTGTATTATCAACGTTCGATAGAAAACCATGATTCCAAGTGACAACAAAATGAGAAAGGCGATTGTGGATGAGTACAACAGGTGAATTGGTACGCAATCTAATACAAGCCTTCATGGCTGGTGATAGTAATTCCTTCCGATCGGCCGCTGAGAAGTATGTTGCCGAGGAACGCCGAAAGAACCATCATATTCTGGCACGCGACATTGAAAAACTGCTCTTGAACGGCGCTTCGACAACTGCTTCGACCAAAACGTTCTCTCTTATTGGCACAAGTGTTACCGATCTGCCCCGAGATAAAGAACGTGGTATTGTCTTAGTCGAAGTCATGGAGCCCAAGCGAACGCTCGAATCTCTGGTTCTGGCACAGAATATCCAACACACTCTCGATACCATTATCCAAGAGAACCGAAAAGCAGATATTTTGCGATCTTATGGGCTAAGACCAGCCTCCAAGATATTGTTTTGCGGTCCGCCTGGGTGTGGAAAGACCATTGCGGCGGAAGCCGTGGCCCAAGCGCTCTACCTGCCGCTTGTTCTGGTCCGATTCGATGCGATTGTATCTTCCTATCTCGGAGAAACCGCCGCCAATCTACGCAAAGTCTTCGACTTCGTCCGGACTCGCCCTATGGTGGCGCTCTTCGATGAATTTGACGCTATAGGGAAAAGTCGCACTGCCGAAGAAGAGCATGGCGAACTCAAGCGCGTGGTCAATTCATTTCTTCAAATGCTGGACGGATTTCGAGGTGAGACGCTGATTATTGCGGCGACAAACCATCAGGGCTTGCTTGATTCGGCGTTATGGCGACGATTCGACGAAATTGTATTTTTTGATAGACCAGATTCCGAAGCAATTCGTGAAGTATTACTACGAAATATGAAGCAGTTGGGATTAGAGCACGGAATCGATCTTAAGTCGCTTTCACGCGATCTATCAGGAATGTCTCATGCGGATGTCGAACGCGTGGCACTAGATGCAGTTAAAACATCAGTCTTAGCGGACAAGCATCCCATCGACACTAAGACGCTGAAAGCAAGCGCACGAAATCAGAAAAGGCGTGTAACTCTCACAAATAATATGACTTCCAAACCCGAAACAAAAGCTTCTCAACTCCCAACGACGAACGAGGGAGAAACATCCATTGCAGAAAATAAGGAGGAATGCAATGCCTAATAGCCATTCGGAACAAGCATACCCCCATCTTCCACTTCTGCGTGAAGAACGGAGTGCCGAACGGCGTAAAAAACCTAGCTGGGGGGGAAATCGCCCTGCCCGTGGCGGCCGCTCGGTCTTTTCTCCTAAATTGGAATCCGCGGTACAAAGACTTATTACTGAATGCCAATCTAGACCAGCGCCATTCCGTGGTATCCAACCCCATCTTGTCTTTCGTATTCCTTATGCCGAAGGTGTAAGCGCAGAACAATTGATTGAAAAACTTCAACAACAAACGGGTTTGGAGATTGTAAGTGTCGAACCAGACGGTGCTGTTGTTGCTTTCCGAACCGATGTTAATCTGCAAGAGTTCAATAGTGCTGTTGATACCTACAAGAATGGCCCGAGAGAAGGTATCAACCCTAGAACAGGCAAACCGTATGCATCAACTGTCGCGGATTTTCTCGAATGCATTGAACCTGAAGGAATGCGTCTCTGGAGCAAGAAAGACCGAATCGGGACAAGGTTGCAGGAAGTGATCGGGTTGTCTGGCGACAGTATCGCTATGACGGAGCGTTACGTAGTCGAAGTCGAGCTCTGGCATCCTGGTGGTGCCGATCGCGCGAACAGCTTCCTTGACGAGGTCAAGAGTTTGGTTGACACGGATCGCCGTGAGGGTGAAAGAGTTCTGGATACATTCAAGGGAGAGTTCATTATATTGGTCAAAATTGCCGTACTGGGCGATAAACTCAAACGTCTCATCGAAATGGATGTTGTCGCCGAAGCCGATTTACCTCCCCGACCAGATTTCGATCCTCTTCAAGCCTCCGATGTCACGGCTCGTGATTTCCCTACGCCCCCACGTCCACCGCAAGATGGGCCTCGTCTTTGCGTTATCGACAGTGGCATCACTTCCAACCATCCTCTTTTAGCTAATAATGTGGGACATGAAGAAGCAATTCTGACTCAAGATCCGTCACCAGCCGACGCACACGGCCATGGAACAATGGTTGCCGGTCTTGCTGTTTTCGGTGATGTTCGAGCATGCTACGAAGCCAGAAATTTTACCTCTCCCATTACACTCTTCAGCGCACGAGTGTTAAATGACCGCAACGAATTCGATGAAGAGAAACTAATTATTAACCAAATGCGTGAAGCAATTGAGGCTTTCGTTCAGCCACCCTACAATTGCCGTGTTTTTAATATTTCGATCGGAAGTGGAATGCCCGTTATAGATTCACCCCGGCCACGTCAAGCGCTTTGGGCTGAGGAACTGGATATTCTAGCGCGAAAACTTAAGGTCGTTCTCATCGTTTCAGCAGGGAATCATAAAGAGGCAGAAGCCGTTAATGCTACTGATGCCGAGACCGTGCTGCAATCCTATCCCGGCTTGCTATTCAATGCTCAGACTGGCATTTGTGATCCTGCGAGCTCCGCCATAGCCGTGACGGTTGGGGCTCTTGCACAACACAATATTCCAGCTCAGGTTAGAGGTGTTAGCGCCAATGACATCATTCGACCACTCGCCGCTGTAGATGAACCGGCCCCAATGACACGAATAGGGCCAGGTATCAACGGTGCTATAAAGCCAGAGTTGGTTCATTATGGTGGCAATCTCGTTTTTCGAGGATTTGGCAGCGTCATAAGAAGAGTGGGCTATGAGCCTGGAACAGCGGCTATGTCATTCTCACATCAACCGACGCAAGAGTTATTCTCCTATGATTGTGGAACAAGTTTTGCCGCGCCAAGAATAGCTCATTTGGCTGCTTTGGTCGAACACCGTTTACGGACCGATCTTAATGAAGTCCCTTCATCAAATCTGATCCGTGCAGTGTTGGCTGGAACAGCGGAAATTCCTGAAGCTGCCGTAACTCGCCTTACCAACTCCAACGGTGACCATGCCCCAATCAAAGTATGCGGTTACGGTTTTCCATCAGAAAGCGACGCACTACGCTCGCGGGATCGCCGCGTAACGATGGTTTATCAAGGTTCCATTAAGATCGACCACTTCGATGTGTTCGCTGTACCAATTCCGGATGAGTTCCGTTATGCGAGGGGGATACGCAAAATCATTGTCTCTCTTGCATACGATCCGCCCGTCAGACGCCGCAGATTGGATTACCTTGGAGTAGAAATGGACATTTTCTTAATACGAGGTAAGGCCATCGATGAAATACACGAAGCCTTCAGGAAGCTTCAACCGAACGAAGATGCAGAAGAGGCTATCACAGGGGCGGCTAGAATGGATCTTAAACCAACGGCATCGTCACGCAATGGCGGCTACAGTAGGAAAAAGAGTACACTTCAACGGTGTGAATGCGTGATGAAACGGCCCGAAAGATCGGACGTTGATTATGGCAATGAATACCACCTTGTTGTCCGATGCGAGCGAAAATGGGCTCCAACTGAAATCGAGACACAGGACTTCGCACTATCAGTAACACTCTGCGCCGATGATCCAGATCTCTACAATCAGGTTGCTCTCCGAATCCGTCAACGTGTCCGTGCGAGAAGATCAACCTAAAACACTGACCACGCACAGCCACATGTTAATGACTAATGTCACTTTATCGGCAGTCTTTTTTGACCAAGCCCGGCCCAATAGGGATCGCTGACGATCGCCTGCAGGATCATCCGCGGGCCGCTCATCATCAACGCCCATCCCCGCAATTCCTCGAAGCCAACCCAACCGAAGACAATTTACCCGATCCGATAGCTTTCCCTACACCAATACAGAATACAAAGACTGTTTCGGGCTTAGGTGCTCTTTCAGGCTGTCAACTGGTGAGCGTCCCTTGTCTACGGATGCCCGTAATCGTCATATTTGCCTTGAAATCCGCTTGCTAATTGGTATTATCTGGGCATATTTGTTGCTTATTAAACGTAGGGGAATAGCGAATGGTGGTAATCGGTAAGGGCCTTACTCAGCACTTAAAGGAGCATAGTGCCTCGCCAGCCCGCTTTGGTTTATCGGCCCTGATTTGGCTGAGGGCGAGAGAGTTGGGGTTTAATCTTGATAGTTGACATGCTATTGGGGAAGATTTATAGTTAATTTGGCAGAAACTTAAGGCCGGAATCGGCTTTTGAAAGGATAAATAATGGTTGATTTCAAAAAACATGTTAATCGGAAAATAAATAGAGATTTCACAAACTTGGTCTCGTTTTTTGATTCACTGGATAGGCAAACTTCTCATATTGAGTTGAGAACTGTTCAGCAAGATGCCCTTCGGATTTTATCTGAACGAAGATTGGAACGAGACCTTATTCTTAAAATAAGCACTGGTACAGGTAAAACCGCGGTAGGATTGCTGTATTTGTGGTCCTTTATGGAAGAAAAACATCTGCCTGCAGTGTATCTGTGTCCAACTAAACAACTTCGTGAACAAGTCCATGCAGAAGCTGAGAAGTTAGGTTTGAAGTCGGTTATATATCCCGCCAACCAACCTCATCCTGATGTGGAAGGTATCCGCGGGAAAGCAATTATCATTTGCACTTATGACAAATTATTCAATGCAAAAACAACTTTTGATAGATCTGATGTTATGCTTCGTCCTTACGCTATTGTACTTGATGATGCTCATGCAGGTGTCGAAGAAATCAGGGACTGTTTCACTCTCTGCATGTCTGGGACCAACGTACACAGGCAACTTGTTAAAATATTTGATGTTCCTTGTGCCAAATACAAGTCAGCAGTGTGGAATGACATTAGGAGTGAAGATCCAAACCAGATGATGGAGATCCCTTACTGGATTTGGAAACCCCTATTACCAGAAATTGGTCAGATTATTGGTAGTCAGGCCAAAGATAATAAGCTGAAATTTGTAATACCGCATATTCGGGACATTTTACGACGATGCCGATGTGTGGTCTCAGGCGCAGCAGTTGAGATAATCCCCGATATATTGCCCGTTTATAAGAGTCCGGCATACGATAAGGCAAAGCATCGGCTCTTCATGTCTGCCACATTGGCTGATGATTCTGTATTGGTTAGAGAACTTGGCTGTGACATCTCAGCCGCCGAAAAGCCTATAACGCCTGCTAATGATAGAGGGATGGGAGAACGTATGATACTGGCTCCTTCGCTAGTGGACGGCAAGTTGGATCGTAAATGGGTAATGTCTTTGTGTGGCAGACTATCGAAAAAACTTAATGTCGTTGTCCTGTCTCCAAGTGAGCCAAAAGCTCGTGAATGGGAAAGCGTTGGTGCTAAAATCTGCTCAGGTGACGAAGTTAAAGAAGCAGTGGAGGGTTTGAAAGACACATCCGGCACATCTAGCTTTGTGGTTTTTAAGCAGCGATACGATGGTATTGATCTTCCTGATAAGTCATGTAGAGTTCTCGTTATAGATGGCATGCCTATCGGTGAGGGAATCCTCGACCGACTCGACAGTAGCACGAGTGGATTCGCTGGAGGCACACGCAACAGATTGATTTATCGCATAGAACAAGGAATGGGAAGGGCTGTGCGCTCGCATGCCGATTACGCTGTCATTTTACTTGCAGGTAATGAACTGGCTCACTTTATCGCAAAGCATGATGTGTTGTCAGCAATGAATCCGGATACTCGGGCTCAGCTAGAATTAGCAATAGATCTCTCAAAAATGGCGACGGAGGATGGGGGGGCTGATCCTAAAACAGCAGTGATAGATATGATAAAGAAGTGCTTGAACAGAGATGATGGGTGGAAGCAGTTCTACAATGAGACGGTAAGAAAAAGTTCTATAGCTGCATCTGGAACAACAGACCCTAATCGTCTTATGTTGGCGAATGCTGAAAGATGTGCGTTTGAATTAGCGATAAGTAATAATCTGCTCGGTACAGTTAAACTCCTACAAGATGCGATTGACAAATATGTCTCTGATGATCCAGCCACTAAAGGCTGGTATTTGCAGAGAGTTGCGAATTACCTATATGATGTTGATCCTGGACAAGCATTAGAAGCTCAAGGGGCTGCTCACAGAGATAACAAATCGATGTATTGTCCTCCGGGCGGTATTATCAAGCGACCTTCAAAAGTGGAAGAATCAGATGCGCAAGCTATCGTTAGTAAATGGTACCGACAATTTCAAAATCCAAATGGCGCAATTGCTGCAATTAATGAACTTAAAGCAAAATTATCCTTTGAATTGTCTCATTCGGTTGTCGAACAAGCCTTGTGTGACCTTGCTCCCCTTTTAGGGGCACAAGGCTCGCGACCTGAGAAAAAGGGTGGTCCCGATGATCTATGGTTATGGCCGAGCCTATCCTTGGTAATAGAAGTAAAATCCGAGAACCAGAAATCTCTGCATAAAAAGGATGCAGGCCAACTGTCTTCCAGCATGAATTGGTTCAAGGAAAATTTTCATGCACGTAAGAATCCCGTGCCGATTATTGTATCTAAGACTACTCTCTGTGATAGGGATGCATACTTCCCCGCTAATACGAGAATCATTACATCGGCCAAAATCAATGAGCTACTAGAAAAGGTCGAGCAGTTCTACCGCAAGATGATTGCCGAACCTCTAATATATTCAACTGCGAAATCAATCCTGAAATCACAACAAGACTTTTTACTTTTGCCCGAGCAGTTTTGTGGGAACTTTACAGAAAAGCCGCAGAAATTGAAATAAGTGAGACATACATAACCAGCGTAATCTATGTCAAAGATAGTTGTTAGTCTTTAGTCTAATGTTTCTGGTCTTTGTTTTTTTTCAATTGCCCACAGGGCAAGCTGGCGAGGCACCCAAAATTTCCCAATCCGTCAAGACCAAAAAATCCGCCCCCCGGCGGCTCCTCCAACTAACGACCAGCGAACAAATCAAAACTCCGCCCTCGGCGGTTTGCCAATAAAATAAAATTAACTAGAGTAACGTTGAGAATGAAGCAAATTATTTCCCTTTCTGTTGAGGAAATTATCGGATAAAATAAAGTCAACAATTAAATATTGAAGTTCACTGAACTTTCGGCGTTCCAGTCAAAATCGCCAGTTTTGAAACACAGAAACGTAAAAGATCAGTGCCCCGATATGGGGCACTGCTTGCGTGTTCTGTGTAGGCTCTGGCGAGCCTA
>VRUK01000040.1 GCA_019456195.1 Planctomycetota bacterium
CTCTTAATCGGGAGGAATCCTCAATCTCCATTAGATAAGTACACCCAAACTGTTACCCAGGATTGAACCAGGCCCAAAAACAAACCCAATTTAACCCAAAACAAACCCAATTCAAACCCAATTTCGAAAATTCAAATTTAAAGCAATGTTAATCTGGACAAATATCTCCGGCTTTTTTAAATATATGTTCAAATACCCTTTCCTGATAAAGTCATACCCAAAAATTGTCGAAAACAGTGAAATAATGGCCTTTACTATCTTAAAAAGGCCGGAAAACTACGAAAAAGCTGTAAAAACCAATCTGGTAAGGAGGTAAACAATGTCTTGGAACTTATTTGAAAAAATTCTCAACGCTTTCAGTCCCCAAAATGATCCTGAGCAGCCATCTGAGCAGTCAGAGCAATGGCCGGAAAGTAGTACCGAGCAGCCATGGCAGCAGGAAGACACTTCCGAGCACTCACAGTCTCAGGAAGAAACTACTGAGCAGCCTGAAGCCTCACAGGAGCCTTCTCCGGTCTTTCAGCAGGCACCCGGCTCACCTCAGCAGGACGACAGTGAGCAGCCCGAGAGTAATAATCAGGATTGGCAGCAAGAGTAAAAAACAGTAATCTCTTGTCGTTATATAACATACGTGAGGTTACCACGGCTATAATGAAGGTAGCCTCACACGAGCCATTTAGGCTAATCAGAGTAGTTTGTAGTTAATAAAGTCACTGATAACAATCAATATCCAGTCTTTTAGATTCCTGGCATTGTGCCATTTTAGTGTGCCAAATCAGGTATTTTAGACGTTAATTGCAGTTTCTGGCTTCTTAAGAGGGTGATAAAGCACCTGTTTTCCTTTATAAAGCAGGTTTTTTAGGGCTATAATTAACTATTTGGGCCAACTACGCAGACTTTATTAAAGCATTCCTTATATAGGCTGCTTCGCAAATATGATAAATCCTGTCAGTTTGGCGTATCAGACTGGCTTTCAATACCAAAATTGGCACCTTTGCCTCTGAGCTGTCCTGTCAACACACCTATAAATGCCAAATTTTGCATTCCATATATACCTGTCAATAAACTACTTACCGCATTCTGCCCAAAATAGCTGCATATCTGCACGAAAGCTGGTATATCTTTTGCAGGTTTAGTATGAATTATGCGAAAATTAACGATTGAATCTTTTGTAAGCCAGAAAATTTAGGAGGCATTTAATTATGGCAGTCAAAGAATTGGCATTTGAAACCGATGCAAGAGCCAAACTGTTGGCGGGGGTTGAAAAACTCGCCGCAGCCGTAAAACCAACCCTTGGTCCCAGAGGCCGAAACGCCGTCATAGATAAAAGCTGGGGCGGTCCAACTGTAACCAAAGACGGCGTAACGGTTGCTGAAGAAGTAGATCTTCTCGACAAAAACGAGAATCTCGGCGCAAAATTAGTAAAAGAAGCAGCGAGTAAAACCTCGAAGATAGCCGGTGACGGGACAACGACCGCCACGGTACTCACCGAGGCGCTGTTCAAAGAAGCATACAAAAACCTCGCGGCAGGCGCCGATGCCATGGCTTTGAATCGCGGAATGCAAAAGGCGGTCAAGGCTGTAACCGATAAGCTGGTCACACTGGCAAAACCAATTAATATAACAAAGGCCGACGACATCATTAATATCGCCTCGGTATCAGCCAATAACGATATAGAAATCGGAAAGACTATGGCCAAAGCCTTTCAACGAGTAGGCAAAGACGGCGTTATCACGGTTGAAGAGGGTAAAAGTTTCGATACTTCCGTTGAATTCGTTGAAGGTATGCAGTTCGACCGCGGTTATCTTTCGCCGCATTTCGCAACCGACACCGATAAAATGGTCTGTGAATTGTCAAAACCATTCATTCTTGTCTTTGAGGAAAAAATCAGCAATGTCGCCAAGCTTGTTCCGCTGCTTGAGAAAGTTGCAAAAGCCAAGAAGCCTTTGTTGATAATTGCAGAAGATGTTGAAAGCGAAGCATTGGCAACTTTAGTTGTTAATAAGCTTAAAGGCGTACTTCAGGTTGCAGCAGTCAAGGCACCAGGTTACGGCGACCGCAGAAAAGCAATGCTTCAGGACATAGCCGTACTGACAGGCGCCGAGCCTATTTACAAAGACTTAGGCATTGAGATGGAAAACATTGGCGTTAGCCAGCTCGGCCAGGCCAAAAAGGTAACCATTGATAACGATATTACAATCATAATTGAAGGTGCCGGCAGCCAGCAGGGCATTAACGGCAGAATCAAACAGATCAAAGACGAAATAGAAATTACAACCAGTGAGTATGACCGTGAGAAGCTTCAGGAACGCTTAGCCAAACTTACCGGCGGCGTGGCTCAAATCAATGTCGGTGCCGCAAGTGAAGCTGAAATGAAAGAAATAAAGGCCAGAATCGAAGATGCCCTGCACGCTACCAGAGCAGCTATCGAAGAAGGTATCGTGCCGGGCGGAGGAGTAGCACTAATCCGCTGCATCGATACGGTAAAGAATATGAAACTTAAAGGTGACGAGAAAACCGGTGCCGATATTCTTGCAAAGTCGCTTTCGATGCCCTGTCACTGTATCGCTTTTAACGCCGGGACAACTCCAAATCTCGTGGTCAACAAAGTTGCAGAAGGTAAAGGCGCTTTCGGCTACAACGCAGATGCGGACAAATACGAAGACCTACTGAAAGCCGGCATACTTGATCCGGTCAAGGTTACTAGAATTGCTCTGCAAAACGCCGTGAGTATTGCCGGCCTGCTGCTGACTACGGATTGTCTCGTTACTGAAAAGCCCGGAGAAAAAGAACAAATGCCTCCTGGCGGACCCGGTGGCGGTGGCATGGGCGGTGGTATGGGCGGCATGGGTGGTATGGGTGGCATGGGCGGCATGATGTAAGAAAGCAGCCGGAGTAGTTTTTTAAGAACTCCAAACATGTTTTGAGTATGTAGCCCAATGTAACTATGAAATGTAACACTCAAAAGAACAAAGAGGCAAAGAATGGACGATAAGATAATCCAGCTTCGTAATTGCGGTAGTACCTGCAGGAGCAAGGTAAGCACAGCGATAATAATCGCGGCTCTATCTATGTTAGTGATTGCCGGCTGCCAGGAAGAAGGATCTAAGCCTTTTTTGGGTTTGTTCGGCCAGAAACGCCCTCTTAGCAAAGACGAACGAATGAAGTGGTGGCGGGATGCAAGATTCGGCATGTTTGTCCACTGGGGTCTTTACGCAGTCCCGGCTGGCCAGTGGAAGGGTAAGAAAATTCCGGGTATCGGCGAATGGATTATGGAAAGAGCTGATATACCAGTGGCGGAGTATGAACCTCTTGCCCAGCAGTTTAATCCGGTTAAGTTCAACGCCGATGAGTTTGTTGGAATCGCCAAAAATGCCGGTATGAAGTATATCGTTATCACGAGCAAGCACCACGACGGCTTTTGTCTGTGGGATTCAGAGGTAACGGACTACGACATTATCGATGCTACGCCTTTCAAGCGTGATATACTCAAAGAGCTGTCAAAGGCATGCAGGAAACAGGGCATTAAGCTTTGCTTCTATCACTCGATAATGGACTGGCATCACCCGGACGCCCAGAGGCCTTTCTATCCAAACTATAATGACAGTAAAAAGTCGAATCCCAACTTTGCCAGATATGTTGAAAACTATATGAAACCGCAGCTCAAAGAGCTGATAACCAAGTACGGTCCTCTCGGTGTTTTGTGGTTCGACGGTGAGTGGATAAATGACTGGACTGAACCGCAGGGTAAGGACCTGTATAATTATGTTCAAGCCCTTCAGCCAAACATCCTGATAAACAACCGTGTAGGAAAAGGACGCCAAGGCATGGAAGGCCTGAGCAAAGGCGACCAGGAATACGCCGGTGATTTTGGTACCCCCGAACAGCAGATTCCGGCGACGGGCCTGCCGGGCGTTGACTGGGAATCCTGCATGACAATGAATGCTACGTGGGGTTATAAATCCTACGACCACAACTGGAAATCGGCCGAAGATCTTTTACACAAACTGGCGGACATCGCCAGCAAAGGCGGCAATTTCCTTCTAAATGTGGGACCTACCGCAGAGGGTCTTATTCCTGATGCGAGTGTTGAGCGTCTGGCGGCTATAGGCAATTGGATGAAGGTAAACAGCGAAAGCATTTACGGGACGACGGCCAGCCCACTCGGCAAGTTACCGTGGGGACGATGCACCGCTAAACCCGGTAAGCTGTATCTTCACGTATTCGACTGGCCGACAAACCTCAGGCTGGAAGTGCCGGGACTGAAAAACCAGGTCAACAAAGCTTATCTTCTGTCTGATAAGAAACGCACTAAACTTTCTGTCAGACGTGAACTTAAAGATAAAATTACAGTTAAAATTCCACGTGAGGCACCTGATGCTGTTAATACTGTCGTGGTGCTTGAAATCAAAGACAAATAAGAAATTCAAAAATAACCAAAACAAATAAGGAGTGAGTTATGAAACTTAAACCCCTGGATGACAGAATTGTAATCAAACAATTAGAGGCTGAAGAAAAAACAACCGGCGGAATTATTCTTCCGGACACAGCACAAGAAAAACCGCAAATCGGCACAGTAATAGAAACCGGACCGGGTAAACTGCTCGACAACGGCAAACGAGCCAAAATGTCCGTAAAGAAAAAAGACGAAGTTATTTACGCAAGATACGGTGGGAACGATGTCGAAATCGACGGAGAGAAATATGTGATTCTGCGGGAAAGTGACATTCACGGAATCGTTGAAAGATAAATAATTAGTTCATAGTTCGCCGAGTATGAGCTAAAATGATAAGAAGATAATTGAAAAGAGGTAATTGAAAATGGCAAAGCAATTAATGTTTGACGATACGGCACGAGCACAGCTCAAAGAGGGTCTGTCGCAATTAGCCGAAGCGGTAAAAATCACTCTCGGACCCACCGGCAAAAACGTTATTCTGCACAAAAGCTGGGGCTCTCCAAAAGTAACCAAGGACGGCGTTTCGGTCAGCAAAGAAATCGAGCTGCCAGATCCATTCCAGAATATGGGCGCAAAGATGATCAATGAGGTCGCCAGCAAAACCTCCGATGTTGTCGGTGACGGAACGACAACCTCAACAGTATTGGCAGAGGCGATTTACACCGAGGGATTAAAGCATGTTACGGTCGGTGCGAACCCGATGTCCATTAAGCGAGGCATCAGCAAGGCCACCGAAGTCGTGACCAAATACATCCAGGAAGTCAGCGTACCTGTAAAAGGCCACAGTGACATTGCCAAGGTCGCAACCATCAGCGCAAATAATAATCCTTCGGTAGGCGAAATTCTGGCCGACGCAATCGACAAGGTTGGCAGTGACGGAGTCATCGAGGTCGAAGAAGGCAAAGGAATGGAAAACGAGCTGGCCGTGGTCGAAGGTATGCAATTCGACAAAGGCTATATGTCGCCGTACTTCATGACCAACGCCGATACCCTCGAAGCTGTTATCGAAGATGCTTATATCCTTCTGCACGAAAAGAAGATATCGAGCGTTCGCGAGCTTATTCCTCTTCTGGAAAAGGTCGCACAAGTGGGCAGGCCATTGCTGATTCTTGCAGAAGACGTAGAAGGCGAGGCTTTAGCGGCATTAGTTATTAATCGTCTGCAAGGCGTTCTGAAGGTCTGTGCGGTCAAAGCACCTGGCTTCGGTGACCGCAGAAAAGCGATGCTGGCTGATATAGGAATCTCGACCGGCGGACAGGTAATTACTGAAGATTTGGGCATTAAGCTCGAAAGCATTGAGCTTTCACAACTTGGCCAGGCCAAAAAAATCGTTGTGAATAAGGACAATACAACAATAATCGAAGGTGCAGGCAAAAAGAAAGACATTAAAAGCCGCTGCGAACAAATCCGCAATCAGATTATAGCCACAACCAGCGACTACGACCGTGAAAAATTGCAGGAACGCTTAGCTAAGCTGACCGGCGGAGTAGCCGTTATTAAAGCCGGCGCCGCAACGGAAACGGAAATGAAGGAACGCAAAGACCTTCTGGACGATGCGCTTCACGCTACAAGAGCTGCGGCCGGAGAAGGTGTTGTTGCAGGCGGCGGAGTAGTGTTCCTGCGTGCCATCGCTGAAGTAGAAAAGGCCAGAGCAAAAGCAAAAGGCGAGGAAAAAATCGGCTTCGACATTGTTGCCAGCGCACTCAAGGCACCAACAACACAAATTGTTGACAATGGCGGTGAACAAGGTGACGTGGTCGTCGCTCAACTTCTGGAACAAGGCAAAAACATTGGTTATAATGCCAATACAGGCAAATTCGTCGATATGTTCAAAGCGGGAATTATCGACCCGGCAAAAGTTGCCAGGACCGCATTGGAAATGGCTGCTTCAGTGGCCGGGCTTATGCTTACAACCAATGTGTTAGTAACAGAGCTGAAGGACGAGGACGAAGAGTCAATACCAGGATCAGTAAGATAAAACTTCGTGAACCGAGACAAGAGTGACAGACGACAAGTCACGAATTATGAGATTATGGCCAAACGGGATTATTATGAAGTTTTAGGTGTAGGTAAGAATGCTTCCGCCGACGATATTAAACGCTCATACCGGCGTATGGCGATGAAGTATCATCCGGACAAAAACCCGGGTGATAAAGAGGCCGAGGCCAAATTCAAAGAATGCGCCGAGGCCTATGAGGTACTGAGCGATACCGAGAAGCGGCAGCGTTATGACCAGTTCGGACACGAAGGTCTTCGAGGGTCGGGAATGCATGACTTCTCGCGGATGAACGTCGAAGATATCTTCAGCATGTTCGGCTTCGACGATTTCTTCAGCGGCATCTTCGGTGGGCACAGAAGGTCAAGCCGGCGGGCAGGACCTACACGCGGTTATGACCTGGAGACCACCGTGGAACTGACGCTCAATGACATCGCTAAAGGTGCTGAAAAGAGTATCGAATTTACTCGACAGGACTCATGCGGCGAATGCAAAGGCAGCGGAAGTAATAAAGGAAGCAAGCCCGGACGATGTCCGACCTGCAATGGCAGCGGTCAGGTCGCGAGGGGCGGCGGTTTTTTTCAGATGGTCTCAACATGCCGACAGTGCGGCGGTAGCGGACAGGTCATTACCAATCCGTGCAAAAAATGCAAAGGCACGGGCAGAGTGCCTAAGAAGCGAATCGTCAATATCAAAATCCCCGCCGGGGTGCACGAAGGTCAGGGTATAAGAGTAGCAAGCGAAGGTGAACCCGGCCGAGAAGGTGGACCAAGGGGCGACCTGTATTGCTATGTCAGAATTAAACCTCACAAATTTCTGAAGCGTGAAGGAAGTGACCTGATTGCAGTTGTGCCAATAAGCTTTACACAGGCTGCTTTAGGGACAATGGTTGACGTTCCAAGCCTGAACGGCACACAAGGTTTGAAAATTCCGCCCGGGACACAATATGGAAGCGTCTTTAGAATTAAAGGACAGGGCCTGCCGGACCTAAGGACACGACGGACCGGTGACGAACTCGTGCAAATTACTATCGAAACACCAGTGAAACTAAACGCAAAACAAGAAGAGCTGCTGAGAGAATTCGCCAAAAGTCAAAACAAAAGTGTTTCTCCGCAATCCACACGCTTTTTCGAGAAACTGAAAAAACATTTTGGTAACCCCAAATGAAACCGAAGAAAAAAGAAAAACCAAAAAGCGAAGATTCGCAGAAATCAAAGAACGAGTTGGAAGAGCTTCGCCAGACTTTAGAAAGTCTTCAAAAAGAAAAAGACGAGCTTTTCGGAAAGCTTCAGCGAGTCAGCGCTGACTATGCAAACTTCCAGAAACGAGTCCCAAAACAAATAGCCGATACCATTTGCTACGAAAAAGAAAAGATAATCAAGTCCCTGCTGCCTGCTCTGGATAACTTCGAACATACACTGCAAAATGCAAACTCGGCGGAGAATGTGAATGTATTTGTCAAAGGTATTCAGATTATCCACGACCAGATGCTCGATATCTTTAAATCGCATGGTATCGAGCAAATAAAGTCGCCGGGCGAAATATTCAATCCGGCCATGCACGAAGCAATGATGCAAAAGGCCGAGCCCGAGAAGGAAGATAATATTGTCCTTGAAGAGTTCCAAAAGGGATACAAACTCAACGGCCGGGTTATTCGGCCAAGTAAAGTGATTGTCAACAAGCTGACAACGGAACAACCCGACCAACAAAAAGCAATCCCGGAAGAGCCCACAGCCGACGAGTGCGAAATGGAAGCGGAGGAGTAATTGCGATGCCGACTTACGATTATATATGCCAGAGCTGTGGATACGGATTTGAGAAGTTTCAGAGTATAACGGCCAATTCTCTGCGCACGTGCCCAAAGTGCGGAAAAAGAAAATTGAAAAGGCTTATCGGCGCCGGGGCGGGAGTAATCTTCAAAGGCTCCGGATTCTATCAGACCGATTACAGAAGCGAAGGTTACAAAAAAGACAAGGAAAGCGAGAAAAAGACTACCGACAAGGGCACCGGGAAAAAAGAAACCGAAACTAAAACCACCGAAACCAAAACCAAAGATTCAAAACCCGAAAAGAAAAGCAAATCCGACACAAAAGACAATAAGAAATCAACGTAGCACACAGCCATCATCTGTCCTAATCTGTAGTAGCCACTACTTCACCTGACAAATAACATTATTTTGCTCGATTGTTGGTCTGTAAAAGTGCCTATTTTATCAGCTTGGCGATTTGTTTGAATTGGGGGTGTTCGGCGGTCTGTAGCAACTCAAATAAAGCCATCTCGGTACAACTTATGTTTATTCCTTTAGCAGCCATTCTGTTTATCGCAATCTGTTTGTTCTCCAGTGTTCTCGAAGAGACTGCGTCCGCAACAACATCCACACTAAAACCTTTGGCAAGCAAATCAGCCGCTGTTTGATAAATGCAAACGTGTGTTTCTATGCCGCATAAAAGAACCTGCTGTCGTGCTGACTCATTCAACTTAATGTTGAACTGTTCGGCACCGCAGCAACTGAAAGCTGACTTGTCTATTGGCTCGTTGTCTGTCAGAAGCTGTGCTATTTCAGGTATCGTCGGGCCAAGGGCATCGGGGCATTGCTGGCACCAGAGGATTGGGATATTGAGGATTTTAGCAGTTTTGATGAGGATTTGAATGTTTTTGAATAGAACCTGCTTGTCATACATTAACCGGGCGAGCTTGCCCTGAACGTCAACAACAACCAGGCAGCAGTTCTGTATATCAAGCATTCCTTTGTTCTCTTGAGTGCAGGTTCAATGAAGTTATCAAAATACCCAATCCCTTATTTACTGTCCGTAACTGTAATTGTCAGGTGTATGTTCTTGACCGCCTCGGCTCCGGAGGCTACCGTTGTTGTCGTTTTGTGGTTCCAGGTCAAGACCGGCATGGGCGGGGTCATCAAATCCAATGAAGTATCGATAGCAGTTAGAATCTCTCTGCCGGGTAAATATTCGGATATATTGTTGAGAACTGCAAAATCCCTCGCCACTTCGATACGCCTTGCAGAATCATCCTGGTTGACTATACCGGCAATCTGCTCAGCAGTAACCGCTTCAACAACGACTTTCCGGCCAAAAACTTCTGTGCCAACAAACAGCGTGGCCGAATCCAGCTTGTCCCAAATATCATCCAACCGGGCTAATAGTAAATTAAAACTTTCGCTGCTGCAAATAAGCGAGTGTGGTTCCCTGATCTCACTTTGTTCGGATGCAATCCACTCATCTGAAGGGATATTTTCTTCAATCGCCCTGTTAATAAATCCTACAACAGCAGGCAGGGTATTTGTCTGCAATTCAAGCCTGCCGCTAAACGGTGCGGCAACTACTGTCACCGGTGCCGGCTCTGCTAAATCAATTGTCGCAGGCATACTTCTACGTTCGTCAGCAATCGGCCCCTGAGGAACAGTGGGAGCTACAATAGAATAAACAACCGCTGCCAAAACGGCAACCAGGCCAAACATAGCGGCGGCAGCGAAAACCTTGCGACCGAGCAAATGCCTTGCCCCAATCTGCTCATCAAAAGCCGAGGGCTCTTCACCCAGCAGGGTTCTTCTGGCCAGAGAAGCTTTTACATTTTCCAATATCTGTGGCGGAGCCTCGGCAACAGGCAGAGAACTCAGCAACGTCTTACATTGTTGAAGCTGCTGCAGCCGTTGTGCGATTTTCTCTTCGTGAGCAACCAACCGTTGAACTTCGGTGTGCTGCCTGGGTGCCAGTTCTCCATCAATAAAGCTATTGAGCAATTCGTCCATATTCGGAATTTCTTTCATTGCAAAATGGCCTCCAAAATCTGTCTAAGCTTTTTCCTGCCTCTACTTAATCTGCTTCGGACCGTTCCTAACTCAATATCCAACACATTTGCAATCTGGTTATAATTCATACCTTCAATATCCCGCAGTACAACTACGGCTCTTTGTGCATCATCTAATTTCTTCAAAGACTCAACAAGAATTTGACACAACTCTTTGTCCTGAGCAACCACCGCAGGATCGAGTGAGCTATCATCACTTAACAACTCCTTCAAGACATTGCCTGGTTGGCTATTGTATCGAATCTGCTCTGCATCCAGCGAACTAAACCCAATCCTGGCATTCCTCCGGCAGTAATTCAAGGTTAAGTTTACGGCTATTCTAAACGCCCACGTATAAAAACTGCTTCTGCCCTGGAAATTTTCTATGTTCTCTATTATTTTGACAAACGTGTCCTGTGTTAGTTCCGCTGCATCATCGGGATCGGCACATATTTTTAATATTACGTTATATATGCGATTCTGATACTTCAGAATAAGCCGCTCTATTGCCGCAGAATCGCCCTGCCAGCATTGCCTAACCAAAACAGCGTCATCAATATTGATATTCGCCACTTCTGTCACCGGTATTTCCCTCATTTAGACAAATATTGCCCCAAATAGTTCCAATATAAACACAACAAAATGAGGCTAAATCACAGTATATGATCGCAGATTCAGACTTATTGGTCAATCTAATTTAATTAGAAGTACAAATTGAGCAAAACGTGAAATGCATCGCAAACAAAACTCGGTATGTGAGAAAATAACAGGGCCTATACCGTATTGGTATAGGCCCCGTATTGATACGAATCACCATATTAACAAGTTAATTAATTTTAACCTGCCACTTACGGTGCCGGTGGATACAGGCGAATATCATCGAAGTACATCATACCTGAACCACCTGCTACAGGATTACTTCTGTTACCAAGGCCAAGAGTAATCGAAGTTACATTGGCAAGGTTCACGCCCTGGTCTGCAAATGCATGCAGGTCGATATTCCATTCGGTCCAGGTAGGTACCTGTGCTGCATCTGGATTATCATTAGTGACCCCTGCAGTACCATTTAGAACAACATACATTGGTTCTGCAGCGTTGGCCGCATCGCCTCTATACCAAATTGTCAATCTGTTTACACCATTTACTGTCCAGTCACTATTTGAAGTCAAGACATAAGTCGCCTCGGATTTTCCGACAGTGTTATCATAGGACATCGGCATCGACTGAGAACCACTGTTAACAATAGACTGCTCGGCAAAAGGAGGATTAGCATTGCCAACGACAGAACCATTTATGGCCGAGTTGTCGAATCCGTCCAGCCAAGCATTAAATATCCTGTTACTGGCCGGGTCGGCGGGGTCAAGGTCATTGTAAGCCTCGAAATCATCAATGATAAGGAAATTGGCTGTAGTAAAGCTCCAAAGTGGGCCTGTCCACGGGCTGTCGGCGTTGGCGTTGTTGGCCTCATCAACGCGCCAGTAGTAAGTGGTATCCCATTCAAGCTGTCCGGGGTTGTAGCTCTCGGAACCGAGGTTGCCGGAGCCTTTAAGCTCAAGTGAACCTGCATCGGTTCCGAAGTAAATTTCATGTGAAGCACCAAGTCCGGGTGTCCAAGTTAGAGTAGGTGTTTGCGTTACATCCACAGCACCGTTGGCTGGGCTTACACTCTGGACGGCGCCTTCGGTAGTAAAGCTCCAGACATCTCCTTTATGCGTTTCGAGAATATCAAACTCATCGACACGCCAGTAGTAAGTTCTGGCCATTTTAAGCGGGCCGGGAGTATAGGACGTAGCTCCCTGAGGAAGGCCACCAGCGGCACTGTCCACTTCATCAAAATTGTCGCCGAAGTAAACCGTGTGCAGTTTCGCACCGAAACCTGCCGTCCAGCTAAGGCTGCCATCAGGATTTACAAGCTCGGTACCATCAGCCGGATCGGGTGCATAGGCTGTCTTGGGGGGAATACTAAAGCTCCATACATCGCCTTTCCAGGGGCTGTTCGGTTCAGTGTCATTAACCTCATCGATTCGCCAATAGTAAGTTGTTCCGGGCACAAGACCATCCGGATAAGGAAAGCCGGGGAAGCCGGCAACAAGAAAGGTGCCGGCTTGGTTGCCTATGAACGTTTCTTCGGCGCCTTTGCTGACAGCATCAAAATTATCGCCGAGGTACACATCGTGTGAAACTGTATACCCCCCCGGATTCCACGCAATGTTCACCCATGTATCGGCATGCAAGTCACCATCAGCGGGCGTGGGGCCCCAGGCATACGGCCATATCCGGCCTTGCATAGCGCTGAGAACCTCGACGCCGGTCAAAGCGTGGTCGTACATGCGGACATCGTCGATTAGTCCCGTATAGTAACGCGAGTCGAGAGTGTTTCCTCCGACAGCGATTACATCGTGTGCATCCAATGGATTACTATTTGCATGATCAAGAGTTTTTTCATGTTCACCATCGATATATATACTGATTTGTTGTTCCTGTAGGTTTCGAATAGCCGTGACATGCACCCACTGGCCCGTAACAATGTCTCTGTCTGAGTTTACCGACAGGTCCGGGTTTCCACAGAAAAATGAGAGCTTTGTCCCCAGAACCGCCAGGATAAAATCGTTTGCCACACCCCCGATATCCGACCAAATCAGTCCGCTGCCCTGATAGCCCTGGGCACCCAGACTAAGACCGTCTGTGTCTGTTTTTATCCATGCCATTAAAGTAAAGTCATCCTGCACGATACGCGGGACCTCAATATAGTCATCCGTGCCATCACACTCAAGGCCGCCTCCTGTTTTGCCTGTTGCCCACTTTGGCTCACCATTCATTGTCCCATCGTTGCCATTGCCGGACAAGTCATTCGCCACGCTTCCGGAACCTTCATCAAGTGTCCAGTGGACTACCAGATCGGATGAGGCGTTACCTGCTAAGCTCAGCACTAAAGCAAAAGAAACAAAATAAATCAATCTCTTAGACATAATAATCCTCCTTAGAAACAATATAGAGCGCCGATTGAAATGTTCAATATCTTCACTGTGAAACACAAAGCTATTTTTAAAACTCAGTGTCTCACATAATACATATCCTCCTCTATTCGTTACTTTACAAGAATTGTGCACAGAAAGAATAAAATCCTGGGATGCCAGAACTTACAAGCACAGAACCAACCTCCCTTATACCAAAATATCATCGCTGCTGTCAATGAAAAAAGGGCCCATACCGAATTGGTACAGGCCTCGAATTTACAAATCTACTGCACAATTTTACTTAACGGCTGAATCCATGTTTACGGTGCGGTTATATTCAGTCGAATATCATCGAAGTACATCATACCTGAACCACCAGTAACCGAGCTAAGGCCAAGAGTAATCGAATTGACATTAGCAAGGTTGACGCCCTGGTCTGCAAAGGCCTGCAGGTCGATATTCCATTGCGTCCAGGAACCTCTCTGGGCTGCATCAGGATTATCATTATTGACTACGGCATTGCCGTTTAAGGCAACATATAACGTCTCAGCAGCGTTAGCAGAAGCACCCCTGAACCAAATCGTCAATGTGGTGACACCTTTAACCGTCCAGTCCCGATTGGAAGTCAATGTCAAGGTCGCCTCAGATTTACCAACCGCATTGTCATAGGACATCGGCATCGACTGCAAACCACCATTGACGGTTGATTGCTCGGCAAATGGAGGATTGGCATTTCCAACAACAGAGCCGTTTGCAGCCGGGTTGTCAAATCCGTCCAGCCAGGCATTAAATATCCTGTTACTGGTCGGGTCGGCTGGGTCAAGGTCGTTGTAGCTCTCAAAATCGTCAATGATAAGGAAGCTGGCTGTAGTGAAGCTCCAAAGTGGGCCTGTCCACGGGCTGTCGGCGTTGGCGTTATTGGCTTCATCGACACGCCAGTAGTAAGCGGTATTCCACTCCAACTGTCCGGGTTCAAAGCTCTCTGAGCCGAGGTTTCCACTCCCTTTCAACTCCAGAGAGGCTGCATCGGCGCCAAAATAGACTTCATGCGAAGCACCAAAGACTCCCGGCGACCAGGTCAGAACAGGTGTCTGCGTTATATCCACAGCGCCATTAGCCGGATTAAGTGGTGTAACAGCACCTTCGGTAGTGAAGCTCCAGACATTACCTTTATGCGTTTCGACAACATCAAACTCATCGACGCGCCAGTAGTAAGTCTTGGCCATTGTAAGTGTGCCGGGGTCATAGGTTGACATTCCCTGTGGGAGACCACCGGCGGCATTGTCAACCTCGTCAAAATTGTCACCAAAATATACATAGTGCAGTTTAGCACCAAATCCCGGTGTCCAGCCAAGGGTCTCATCTACACCTACAGATTCGGCACCATCAGCCGGGTCGGGCAAATAGCCTGTCTTGGGGGGAATCATAAAGCTCCAGACAGGACCCACCCAGGGACTGTTCGGCTCGGCGTCATTGACCTCATCGATTCGCCAGTAGTAGGTTGTGCCCGGAATAAGACCGTCGGGAACAGGAAATCCGGGAAAGCCAACAACAATAAACGTCCCGACCTGGTTGCCCTGGAACGTGCTTTCGGCGCCGGCATTCACATCGTCAAAATTATCGCTAAAATATATATCATGCGAGACCGCATACTCTCCCGCCCGCCAGGAAACATTTGCCCACGTATCCGGATTTATGGCACCGTCAGCCGGGTTGGGACCCAAGGCAAAGGGAAATCCTTCAGCACCCAGCATGGAAGCCTGAATCTCTACCTGATCGAGCGCAGCATCATAGATACGTGCGTCATCTATCAAGCCAACAAGATAATGCGTCGGCGGGCTCATATCTCTTCCGGCACCAAGCAGTAAGCGGCCGTCACTGGTTTCTATTGAGCCTGTAGTATCCATTGATCCAACTTCTTCACCATCCAGGTAAATGGGCTTTCTTGTTCCATCGTAAACAGCAGCGACGTGATGCCATTCGCCATCAAACAGACCTGGCGCTGCTATGGCCATCCATGGGGTTGAAGTGCCGGTTGTCTTAAATCCGAGCTGTTGGTTGGGCCCATTATAGTAAAATGCGAAGGTATCAATATTTGGCCCGCCCCTCATTATAATGCCGGACCAATCCGGATAGTTAAATTCCGGATCAGGTTTTATCCAGGCTGCGAGTGTAATCTGCTCAGTGATATTATATCCATCTTTACTGCCACAATCCACATAATCGTCTCCATCGAGTTCCAGCGCACCCACTATCCAACCTGCTGCCCACGTTGCATCGCCCTCCAGAGTGCCATCATTATTGCCAACAGTTTCTGTAGCAACGGTGCCGGAACCATCATCAAGCCTCCAGTGAGCCACGAGATCAGCAGAGGCATTACTTGCCAAACTCAGCACCAAAACAAACGAAACCAAACAAATCAATTTCTTAGACATAATGTCCCTTTCCTCTAAAAAGTAACAACGGCAAAAACTTTCAGCTCATTTTACTGCAACAGATAATCCGTTACTAAGCAACTTATCCATCACGGCCAGCAGGTCATCAATGCCAATCTAACTATTGAATCTCATAAGCCCCGGCCGGACACAGGTTAATATCATCAATAAATACAATGTCCCTGTCGTCGCCCTCCTGTCCTGAATTTGTTTCGTCTCCGAAGCCAATAGTGCACTTTTTGACAGAACTCAAGTCAACGCCCGCATCACTGAACTGACCAAGAGCAAAAGTCCACTGGCGCCATGTATCAGTCTGACATGCATAGGTAAACGGATGCTCAACCTTCAAGCTTTGGCCGGCGGTATCTTCCAGTATTAAATACATCAGGTGCTCGCTATTTTCTTTTTCACCGACAAAAGACAACGACAAGGCCTCTACACCACGAGCAGTCCAATCTTGAGGACTGTCAAACGTTCGTGTGGCCTGAGTAAAATAAGGTTCAAAATGATTTTGCAATTCAAACCGGATAGAGTTGTTCCCCACGGCATCCGTCGCAAGAAAGACGTAATCCCAATCGGAAATGTTATCAACCCATGCAGCCATAAGACCGGCGTCGTCTGAATATGCATCAAAGTCCTCAGCGCTCATACAATCAGCCGCGGTAAATGTCCAGGTGCGGCCTGTGACAGGACCTGATGTACCAATTTGATCAATCCGCCATTCATAAGTCTGGCCGAATTCAAATGTCCCGGGGTCAAAGGCGGTACCTTCCGGGGACTGCTCAATCTTTTCCATAGCTCCCTTTTTGCCGAACCACAAATCACGCGAAGTAGAAAATTCCGCCTCAAGCCAGCTAAGGTCAGCATCAATAGACACCGCCGCCGCACCATCAGCAGGGCTGGGATTCACCGCTGCCGGACCGTCTGAAACAGAAAAGACATCATCAAATGTAGTATGGTAACCTACCGGCTCATCATTTTCATTCTGCGCGAAGATCGCGCTTTTACCATCCGCAAAGACCTCATCATGCACATCCGGGTCTTCCCAGGGGTCGTTACCATTGGTGTCCACCATCGTCGCGGTCTTCACTACCAATGGGCCGCCTTTATACTCATAGATACTACCAGTAACGTACACAGGCCCCGAACCGACAACATCCAGCTCAGCATAGTAGCTCCTTGCGTGGTTGAGGCCCGGTGCAGCAACTTCCAATCCCAATGCTCCTTCGTTCCTCATGATATTTTGCATATTGACGACCTTCTCGATATCAATTCTCATATTGGCCGGACCGTCTTCCCAGTTTATGTGCATAACATAGACCTGAGGTGTAAACAAACCAGGTGCAACGCCGGTTATTGATCCATCCGGGTCAATGATATAGACCGCCCTTGCGATTAAGCCGTGGTGATTCCGTGAGGCATCACCGGTAACATTTACGACAGCCCCGACACGGACATCGGTAAAGACTTCGTCGCTGCCGAATCCGGCGCCGAATGCCGAGCCGCCAATTCCAACTGGACTTGTCTCACCCAGACTTAAGTATTTGTTGCCGTTCGGGTCTGCCTCAACGGTATTTGTGAACGTTTTGGCCACATCCGGGAAGGGAAGGAATTGCCAGGTTGCCAGGTCAAGCTCATCGCCGTCGAAAGTTTCCGACCAGTTGGCCTGTAAAGTGCCGTTTACTGCCAAACCTACGACTACACAAATTACTACTGACTTTGCTAATTTAGACATAATAGCTCTCCATTAAAGGTGAAAAGACAAACGGATAATCATCTTCACATCCACTATTGATGTTTGTTTCAGAGAATATTTTATGACTTGTCACTACCTCCTTCCTTGCAAAAGACAACTATGAACTACTGACTGAAATGTAAAAAACTTGATTCCTCCTGTCAAATAAAACCTGCAAACCAAAACCAGGTACGCACGCCCATATGACACGCCCATATGAATCGAACAGGACAGTCTCTTACGCCAGTATAAGCTTTATTATCTATATTTATACTAAATCAACAGCCAGTTCGTCAAGAAAAATTTATACAAAACCACTACCGGGCAAGCATTCGCCCAACAGCAATAAAAAACTGCAATCCCCAACCATATCACCTGTGTAATCGGTTGCATGGCTTGTCTCGGCGAAGGCCGAACCGCAACGGAAGGAAATCATTGTGTTAATTTAAGAGCATATTCAACAGAAAGGCGTCTGCCGTTAGGGCACAGACAAGTTACCTGCAATATATAACTTTGGTTCACATCCAGCTCAAAGGGTAAATCGAATTCGTAAGCCCTTAAAAAATCCCGCCAGTATTCATGATTTAAGGCCGGCTCAGTTAAGTCGATATCCTGCCAAATAACCGCCCTCTTTCCCTTTGGCTCAGCCGAGCGCAAAGCTCTTTGGTATAATTCAAATCGAAATATACCCGGTGATTTTATCTGACAGCCAAAAGAATCAATCAAGCTGACGTATGGCTTTATACTAATCTGCCGGGTATTGTCGGTGTTGATAAATTCAGTTAACGGCATAATATTGATTCTGTCTGGGGCAAAACGAGAATAAGCATAAATTTTATTAAAATCATTATCAGCCTTCGATGTACGTCCCGTCAACTGTCCACAACCGGCAGCAGCCAAAATAAATATAAATAACAATATCCGGAATACCACGGTAGCAACCTTCATAAATTATTAATCCTCGTCAAGCATATGCCCAAGGCGGCTTTTTTTCGTTTTCAAATAATCGATATTGTGCTTACTCGGTTCAGCCTTTAACGGTATCTGCTCAACAATCTTAATACCATAAACCTCAAGACGATTAATTTTCTTCGGATTGTTTGTCAGGATGCGTACTTTCCTGAGCCCCAAATCACGACAGATTTGAGCCCCGATTCCATAATCGCGCTTGTCGGCCATAAATCCCAGCTCCAAATTGGCATCAACAGTGTCAAGTCCCTGCTCCTGAAGTTTATAAGCTCGGAGTTTGTTTGACAGACCGATGCCTCTTCCCTCCTGCCGCAGATAAATCAAAGCACCTTTGCCGGCCTCTTCGATCATCTTCATTGCGGTTATCAACTGGTAGCCGCATTCGCACCTCTGCGAATGAAACAAATCACCGGTCATACATTCCGAATGTACTCTGACTAACAGCGGCTCATCGTGCTCTATGGGTTTTCCATTGTCGTCGAGCCGGCCAACACCGCCTTTGCATAACGCCAGATGTGGCTCGGCCGAAGTTATGCTCTCATAGCCAATGAGAGAAAATTCTCCGTAGTCTGTAGGTAAATTGACGCTCTCAAGACGCTTGATTTGACTTTCTCGCTGGAGACGATATTCTACGAGTTTCGAAATCGAAGCGATTTTAAGATTGTGCTTTTCGCAGAATTTCAGCAGATCGGGCACTCGTGCCATCGAGCCGTCTTCGTTCATAATCTCACAGATGACACCGGCGGGCTTTAGGCAAGCAAGGCGCATCAAATCAATTGCACCTTCCGTCTGGCCGGCCCGAACCAGTACACCGCCTTCACGTGCCCGAAGGGGAAATATATGGCCGGGACGAACAAGAATACTCGACCTGGCATCATCTGCAATAGCCGCCAGAATTGTCCGTGCTCTGTCTACGGCGCTTATACCCGTAGTTACTCCTTTGGCGGCGTCAATGCTGACAGTAAAAGCCGTTCCGAATTGAGCGGTATTATCAACAGTCTGTGGATACAAGCCAAGCAAATCACATTTCTCGGCGGTCAGGGGCAGACAAATAAGACCCCGGCCATACGTAGCCATAAAATTAATAATCTCAGGTGTTGCCTTTTCGGCGGCGCAAACAAGATCGCCTTCGTTCTCACGGTCTTCGGCGTCAACAAGGACAATCATCTCGCCACGACGAAGATCTTCCAAAACCTCGGGGATTTCGCTAAATTGTACAGCCACTTTTTTGTCCCGTACTTAACATTATGTATTTCGTATTTCGTGAATCACCATCTTTGGATACTGTTATCTAAGAGCTATTGTTCATCAGGCTTTGTTCATACTGCTCAATATATCGGTTTCCGTTGCGAATGTAAATAAGAGTTGCCAAAATAGCTGTCCCCGCAGCCGACCACCAAAGAAGCCGCAAGAACCAAATCCAGCCGGGTAAAATACCAGAAACCTCAGGTGCAATCAGGATTCCCGTCACCATCGACAACTGCAGTGCCGTAGCAAGCTTGCCGATAAAGACCGGAACGATATGAATCTGTGAAGTAATAAAATAAATAATAGTAAAACCGATAAACAAAACCAGGTCCTTGCCGATAATCAAAACCACAACCGTCGGCGGCAGCAGGAAATCCTGGACTTGTCCACGCTGTGAAGCCAACAACAAACACGCACAGGTTATAAGCAGCTTGTCGGCAATCGGGTCAAGAAACGCTCCAAGCTCTGTAACCTGCTTTTTTCTGCGAGCCAAATAACCGTCAATGGCGTCGCTAATCGCCATAACCAAAAAAATAACAATTGCAACATAGCGCATTGCGTTCTGTGCGCCTGTACTAAGTTCCGGATCATTTGTCTTCAACATAAAGCTGACAAATGGAGCTATCAACAATATCCTTAAAATCGTAATGCGACTGGCCAAACTCAGCTTCATATTTATGCCATTTATTATTGACTATCAATAACTAATTATCGCCCTTTTAGTCGTAAAAAATATTATCAGGCCAGGAATACAACATCAGCAGCAACTTCCTTCAATAACGGCAGCTATGTTAAAGGAAAGATTAGTGTTTGGCAAGAGATAGATTGGTTATACAAAAGAAGGATTCCGATGAACTGTGATTGTCTCTGACAACGCGACTAATCCGATTCGCAGCTACAATCGCTGCATACCTCATCGCCCCCGAACATTCCCTTTAAAACCGCAGTCGCGCAACCCACTCCCGATTTAACATTAATCGCCTCTACAGGGCAATTGAGACCGCACGCACCACATTCCATACATGCGTCCACATCCACAATGACGGCCTTCTTTTCCTTCATTTCAAAAACTCTGTGAGGACACACCGTAGCACACAAACCACATCCGATACATTTATCAGTATCCAGTTCAAGAGTAACTACATTCTTAAGATATATTTGTCCCTTCATATTCCAATCTCTCTCTAAACAAACCTGCCGGCAATCCACATCCCCATCCCAAGTACCCCGGCAATAATCTGCAGCGGCACAGCGACATGCATTTCTCTTTTCACTCCCGACAGCGAAGTATATGTTGATGCCCCTGTGAAGTTCATCGCAAGAAAAGATGATACCGCAGAAATCAAAAATATCCACGCAACAGTCTCAAGCCGGCTGCCTGTGAGTTTCAATGAAAATAAGACAACCGCCACAACAAGGCCGACTGAAAAACCCTTAAATGAAAAACTCCTTCCAGGCAGCCATGGCAGCAACAACGGAGTAATTACCGCACCACTTAAACACGCGGCAAAAAGATTCGCTATCGAACGAAGACCATGGCTCATTGCTAAATCACTCGAATATCCTTTTGCGCTAATACCCGAGAGAATAAATAAAATCGCCATGACAATAATTAGATATTTCCCACCCATTACAAATTCAACCGGCGTCAAAACCAATCTGTCATACAACGAAAAAAGCACCTGACGCATCTGCTGTGTCGCTTTCATGCCGGCTTTAATGAAATCAATTATATCACAAGCACGGACCGGGCCGTAAATTACTGAGAAACCGCAATGTTTCTTAACTTCGTGCGCCGACACTCCGGGAGCGCCAAGCTGAGGTAAAATAATTTTGCGGTGGTTGACGATTTTATCAAGTTCCACAAGGTCGATACGATGAACTATTTCATCCGTACCGAAAGTTCCTTTGCCCGCTGCACACCATACATTAACTCCTTTAGTATCCAGCACAATTATCCAGGCATCAAGCCCCCCTAACTCTTTGCGAATGGCATCAAAACTCAATTTATAATTTGCCGAAACCAGAACAACCGCTTCACCATCGGGATTACCAACCGCATAAATCCCGGGCTCCACGGCATATTTCATGCGTCTGATACTCAAACGTACTGTCCAGCTGCCAAATCGGTCAGCGAAACATAGTTCCGTCGGCACTCGCGGAATCTCCCTGCCGTTATGCACTATGAACGATAAATTGTGTATCTTTTCTGTCAATATTTCTTTCACCCGTTATATACTGGCCAAAAAATAAAAGCCGGCGGCAATAGCTGTGATTTGCTTTAACTATAATGGTGACTATGTTAAAGGAAAAATTGGTGCTTAACAAGAAATAGATTGTAAAGATAAGGAAGAACAAGCCCCGGCCTAAATAACTATGACAGCAGAAAGCTGGAAACGCAGTTATTGTGCATTACCGCTTGTTACGGGTACAAGCTTCACTGGAATGGATAATTACTACTTATTCTTTACCAAGGCCAAGTCCGCGGCCTGGCTTCCCTTTCGATTTTCCCTTGGCCTTGCCTTTACCCTTCTTCTCAATTCGAAGCCCTTTAGGTAGCTCTCCATACGATATAAATCCCCACGGGCCTTCCAAATTAACACCTACCTCCCATTGGGCTTCACCGAGGCGATAATAATGGCCTTTGAAGTAGTAATGGTTGGGGAAATCAATGACAACATAGATACCGCGACCTGAATCATAAACCAACTCTGCCCCCTGGTGTTTGCGTCGATAACCATGCGCCGGAGCGTGCGGAGGAGGCCCGGGTTTTCTCTCGTATCTCGGTTCCGAGCGTGTACCAATCGAAAAGCTCCTGCACGAAACAAGCATAAGTGCCATACAAATCAGAACGACCACCGATAATATCTTAAATTTCATAACTAATCCCTCATATTATTTCACCAGGCATTTACTCATAAAACAGTTATACCTATATAAAATATATATAATAAATACAGAACATATCAATAATTTATTGTAAAAAAGGAAAAATATCGGAACATTTTCCGGGCTGAATTTATTTGATGTCAACCGCCATAATGATACAATTGAGGGGTAACGTTGAAAATTGTCTGTCAATGCATTATAGCGGACTGAAAAGAGATTTAACGTGAGCAATCTACATGCAATAATTTATCACAACCTGGCGGTTTTGCTCGACGCAGGAGTGCCGACACTAAAGTCACTTAATATAATCAGCGAAGGATTAAAAGGTCGTCTGAAAATAATTTTCTCCAATTTAAGTGAATCTGTCTCCAAGGGCAATACATTCGCTGATTCAATGGCCAAACATCCAAAAGCTTTTGCCAGGCTGGATTTAATGCTTGTAAAATCAGCAGAAGTTTCAGGGGAATTACCTAATTGTTTTAAGATGCTCTCCAACTGGCACGAGTTTAAGAATCGATTAAAAAGAATTTTCATCTCAAGATGTATTCTGTCATTCATGCTTTTTCATATTGTGGTCGTTATTGTTCCTCTGCTCTCCCTCATTTTAGGCAAAATCACCACATTCGAATTCTTGACAAAAATTGCAATAGCATTAGGCTCACTTTATTTGCTGATAGCAATACCCCTGACTCTTTACCGCTCCACACCAAACACCGGTATTTTTCGCAGACTTTTGGATGCCCTGATACTAAGGATACCAATTCTTGGCCTGGGGATTCGGCAGCTCTCGATATGCCGATATTGCCGGGGCTTTAACATGCTCTACAAAGCCGGTGTGCCCATCGCTCAATGTGCGGCACAAGCCACCGAGCTAACAGGAAACTTAATCATAGCTGATATATTTAAAGGCGCTATGGCAAGTATAGAAGCAGGTAATACGGCCTATGAAGGATTTTCTCGCAAATTACCTTTAGACTA
The DNA here is from genome assembly GCA_019456195.1 of Planctomycetota bacterium. Taxonomy (GTDB): domain Bacteria; phylum Planctomycetota; class Phycisphaerae; order Sedimentisphaerales; family Anaerobacaceae; genus NIOZ-UU13. The sequence continues at coordinate 23,468 of VRUK01000040.1, forward strand.
TCTCAACATCTGGCAAACCGGAGAGGAGATCGGCGAACTTGACAAGATGTCCGGCAAGATAGCTGAAATCTCCGGCGACAGGGCCGAGCTGTTGTTAACTGAGTTTGCCAAGTGGCTGCCGAGATTGTTTTATGCCATGATCTGTGTTGTATTTATTATACAAATATTCAAGCAGGCAGGGGCAATACGTTCCTCATATAATATTCCTTGATATACAACACCGCGATGATATAATTGCCGAGATTTATTAAGGACAAAAAATGGCTGTACTAAATGTTAATATCGACCATGTTGCGACAGTGCGTCAGGCACGCAAGACCGATGAGCCGGACCCTGTCTGGGCGGCGGCCGAATGCGAACTGGCCGGAGCAAATGGTATCACTATCCACCTCCGCCAGGACAGAAGGCATATCTGTGATAGAGATGTTAGGCTGTTAAAAGAAACGGTCGCATGCAAATTGAATCTTGAGATGTGTATGGCCGAACCCATAGTCAAAATCGCCGAAGAAATTCGGCCTGACCAGGTGACCTTAGTGCCAGAAAAAAGAGCCGAGCTGACCACCGAAGGCGGTCTGGATTGCCTCAAATACAAAAGACGCCTTGCCGAGGTTGTCAAAAGGATGCACAAGAAACGCATTCTGGTAAGCACATTTATCGCACCCGAAACAGAGCAAATAATCGCTTCGGCCCAAACCGGCTGTGACGCAATAGAGCTGCACACCGGCATGTACGCAAATGCCGTCAGTCAAAGAGCCGTCAAAAAAAGACTGAATCAGTTGCAAACCGGCAAAAACCTGGCAATGGAAAACAAACTGGTTGTTCATGCAGGACATGGACTGACATATCGTAATATCGAAGGCGTAGCCCGCATTACAAATCTTTGTGAGTTCAATATTGGACACAGTATTATAGCACGGGCGGTCTTTGTGGGGATAAGACAGGCAACAGCGGAAATGATAAGACTGATAGACAAATTCGGTTGTAGTTCATAAAGGAGACTTAAAAATGTTTACAGGGGCAATGGTGGCGCTGGTTACGCCTTTTCAGGAGGGCGAAATCGATTTTCAAACGCTGGATGAGCTGATTGATTTCCAATTGGCCGGCGGCATAGATGCAATAGTTCCGGTAGGGACGACCGGCGAATGTCCAACGTTAAGTCCCGAAGAGCATAAACAGGTCATCGAAAGAGTTGTCAAGGCTGTGGGCGGACAAGTCCCGGTAATTGCAGGTGCCGGCTCGAACAGCACAGCGGAGGCAATTGACTTTACCGAATTTTCAAAAAAGGTAGGCGCTGATGCGACTCTGCAGGTCGGGCCCTACTATAACAAACCCACGCAGGAAGGTTTTTATCAGCATTTCAAGGCGATAGCAGAAGAGGTTGACCTGCCCATGGTATTATATAACATACCGGGCCGATGTGCAGCAGGTATGACGCCGGAGACTATATCGCGTTTAGCAGAGCTTGAAAATATTGTCGCAATTAAAGAGGCGACTGGCAGTCTGGACCAGGCCAGCGAAATTGCCGCTCGATGTAATATAACCATCATCTCAGGTGATGATTCTCTTACCCTGCCCTTAGCTTCAGTCGGCGGCAAGGGTGTTATCAGCGTAGTGGCGAACATCGTGCCCGCCGATGTTAAAGCAATGACCGATTTAATCCTGGAAGGTGATTTGGTCACAGCGAGGCAATGGCACAAAAAGCTGTTTACGCTGTGCAAAAGTATGCTTACATTAGCAACCAACCCGATACCGATTAAGGCGGCGATGGCGATGCTGAATATGGCCTCGGAAGAACTGCGTCTGCCGATGACACCTCTGGAAGAAGATAAAAAAGCCATCCTGAAAAAAACATTGGAAGACTACGGTCTGCTAAATTAAAAAATCTTCAGCTTTTCAGCCACTGCTGAGCCCGCTCATAGGTCTGGAGTGTGGCTGAGGTCATCTTGCTGACGGTGTGATTGTCTTTTAAATACTGCTGCGCCGTTCTGGAGATTTTACGTGCAAAATCACGTTTGTTTAACAAACGTTGAAGTGTACTCACTATACTAAGCTCATCATCCGGATCAAAAATTACGGCAGTTTGACCATCGATAATCAAATCATCAACGCCGCCCTTGCAAGTCGCAACTGCAGAACCGACACTCATCGCCTCCAATAACAAAGGATTAAAAGCATAGTCAGGCTGCGGCTGTACGAAAATATCACCTGCCCCAAGAAGCGATCGCCAGGGCTTTAATCTCGGAACAATAGTAACTCTCTGCAAAAGACCAAGCGCAGCTAACAATTTCCGCAACTGCCCTTCGCCCCGTCCATTGCCTGTTACAATCATCATAAATTCATATCCGTCAATCATAAGGTGTCTGATCGCAGTAAATAAATTCTCTATGCTGTCCACATTATCCAAAGGTTGAGTCATCACAATAGTTGCACAGCGGGAAGAATCAGAAAAACACCCGTTGTCTTCGACCACAAAAGTGCCTATATTTATCTGCTCAATTCTATCGCCAAAGCGAGGATAGGCTTCGGCGATATCAGAAGCGATACTTTTTGCCGGGGTAATGATTTTTGCACAACGCCTCGGCGAAACAGAAAACCGAACCAACTGTTTTGAGAGGGAATTAACCGTCAATATATAAGGCAAATCCAATCGATGAGTTAATCGCCTCGTAAGCAGTGCCATGCTCTCGCATAAGCAGTGCAAAACGGTAGGCTTGAACTTTGCGAGCCTTTCAATAAGCAGCCTTCTATTTAAATGTTCGGTCAATGGCAGCTCGAAAACAGGATATTTTATAATCTCAGCGGCGCCGGTAAACATAGAATCCACATCACAACCAGGCGGACAAACCAAAGCCACCGGTATCGACTCATCAGCCAGGCCAACCAACAGGTGCTCTAAGAATATTGAGTATTCAGAAACCGTATGTTCCGATGCAATCAGAGCTAATCGAAGTGATTTCTTTGTGGTGTTTTCCAATGCCAAATTCGTCTGCTCCTTGCTCACGGACTTATTACTGTTTTATATATCCAATGTCGTATATTGTATGAATAATATTTTATCGTAAAGATGATTTTTAAGCCACTGAAAAAATTGGTAGTCTTGCGGAGCTCTTACGCTTGTGGTGTTTGTGTGATTTGTTTTGTCAGTTCCTCCAAAAGGACATGCATTTGGGGGTCGGATTTCTGGGCCTGACCTATCTTGCTGCAAGAGTGCATAACAGTAGTGTGGTCCCGGCCTCCCAAATGGCCTCCAATCTCTTCGAGGCTGTGCTTGGTTAAATTTCTGGCCAGGTACATGCAAATCTGACGAGGCTCGGTAATGCTCTGGCTTCGCTTTTTGCTTTGCAAGTCTGCAAGACGAACGTCAAAATGGCCTGTTACGACTTCGATAATATCAGTGATACTAATATGTCTGGCTGCCGCTTTGATCTGACCTTCAAGAGCTATCTGGACTAATTCGAGGTCGATTACTTTTTCGGTGGTAGTGGCAACAGCATAAATAGTTGTCAAAGCGCCTTCCAATTCCCTGATATTTGCCTGAACTTTGCGGGCGATATATTCGGCTATCTCATCGGAAATATTCAGACCTCGAAGGTGCGCCTTTTTTTGGACGATAGCTACTCTTGTCTCATAGCTCGGTGGGTCGACTCTTGTAACAAGGCCCCAGTTAAATCTGCTGATAAGGCGTGTTTCGAGCGACGGAATCTTGCCGGGCGGGCTGTCGGCGCTGAGGATAATCTGCTTGCCGTTATTGTAAAGTGCATTAAAAGTGTGGAAGAATTCCTCCTGGCTGTGCTCGCGTTCTCTCAGAAACTGAACATCGTCAATTACAAGCATATCGACTGTACGAAACTGGCTTTGAAAGCCGGACAAGTCCCCCTCCTCGATTGCTCTGATAAATCTGTTGACGAAATCTTCACAGCTTAGGAACTGCATAACGGCACTCTTGGATTTCCGCTGGGTCTCGAAACAGACGGCATGCAAAAGATGTGTTTTCCCCAGGCCTGAATTGCCGTATATAAAAAGAGGATTGTAGGTATTCCCCGGCGATTGACTTACCGCAACACAGCTTGCATGAGCAAGTCGGTTGCTCGGTCCTACGACAAAATTATCAAATGTATAGTCAGGATGGAGCTTGGGGCTTCCACTTTTGTATTTTTCCTGCAAAACAGTACCATCAGAACCGGTTCTGTTGCGCCGTGAGCTGCTGTCGAATTCTCTGGAAGTGCTGACTCCGAAATCTACTGTGACAAGATGGCCTGTTATCTGCTGAGCAGCCCGGGTGAAACTACTTTTGCAATTGTCCTGCAGGAACTGAACCGTCACCTCATCGGGACAGCCTATCCCGAGCGAACCGCCATCCATATGCAAAAACGTTAACTTGTCGAACCACTTGCGAGCGTTGGCCGGATCAAGCGTTTTTGTACGGTCGATTATATCAGCGAAAATGTCATCAACTTCGCGAACTGCCACTTCACCATCCTTTGTGAATCGATTGTTTTTGTAAAAAATAAATGCCCATTAAAACATCCGTGTTAAAAGTTTCCCATTTTATAACTTGTCCATCCCCCTCGCTTCAATTGGGTCCCGAATTTTTCACAAAGCCCAAAATTCCACACAAATCAGATGCGAGCTTGTCCTCAATCTTCTGTGGGATGGTATTAAAAATTTAACTTGGTTCGCTCTAATTGTCAAAGAAAAATATCCGGCTCACAACAAAAAACAAAATAATGCACACTTTTTCGAAACCTATTATTGGTGCCCTGGTCTTTGGCACACTCAGTCAAGTAGAAAATTAAATCATGCCGCGCTTGAAATTTTCATAAATCCAGATACTATCATAGCTGCGCCGGGGCTGTTAGAAGAAAAACGGCAACTTCTAACAGGGCCGGAATTGTTTTTTAGCGAAAGGCATACAGCTATGGGAATTTTTACCAAAACGGCAGGATATTTCAAAGATCGATTAGGCAAAACGCGTAACAAAATCAGCAGTTCATTTTCCTCGGTACTGTCTCTGGGAAGAAATATCGACGAAAGTCTGCTCGACGAACTGGAAGAAACGCTTATAAGCGACGATATCGGGGTCGAAACGACGGATAAGCTCGTATCAGAGCTGCGTGAAGCCTATCGTAACAGGCAAATCGCAAAAACCGACGATATTATACCGTTTCTCAAAGAGCATATTAAAAGCTATTGGCCGGACCGCGACAGACAACTTCATCTGGCCCCGTCCGGCCCGACTGTTATCCTTGTCGCCGGTGTCAACGGCACAGGCAAAACCACAAGTATTGCCAAGCTTTCATATATATTGAGTCGGAACAACAAAAAGGTCATAGTTGCTGCTTGCGACACATTCCGTGCCGCCGCCGTCGAACAACTGACAATATGGGCTGAACGTATCGGTGTGCAGATTGTAAAGCACCAGGCGGCTTCCGACCCGGCGGCGGTAGCCTTCGATGCCTGCGAGGCCGCTCTGGCAAGAGATACAGATGTTCTTATTCTCGACACAGCCGGGCGATTACACACAAAAAAAGACCTGATGAAGCAACTGACCAAAATTCGTGATGTGGTTGCCCGTAAAATACCCGACGCACCGAATGAAGTACTGCTGGTTCTCGATGCGACTACAGGGCAAAATGCAATCATTCAGGCAAAATTATTCACAGAAGCGATTAACGTTACTGGGATATTCTTAGCTAAACTTGACGGCACTGCAAGAGGTGGAATCGTTATCGCTATAAAAGACCAACTCGATATACCCGTAAAATTCATCGGCCTGGGTGAAAAACCGGAAGATATTGCAGAGTTCGACCCCAATACGTTCGTAGAAGCATTATTTGACTAAGCCGACAAGTTTCTTTCAGGCTGCTTTACATAAAAGAAAGGGTTCGACCATGTCTAATATTATGTCCGCTATAAAAGTTCTCGTCCTCTTAGTGTTTCTAATGGGCATAAACGCATCGGCACAAAAGGTATCGCCAAAACCAAAGCGGGTTCCGCGTATGCAGGTAATACCAATGCCCTACAATCAGGCTTCATTTCAGCGTAACGGCGTAGAATTTGCCCGATACCACTTCGGCCCCGGCCTTCATCGGCCTTTTTTGTTTCCCGTAATCGGGCCCTCTGGCTATTCGCTCACACGCATGGGGCACCCGCATGACCCTGAATCGCACAGCCATCATAATTCCGTTTGGATTTCCCACCACGATGTCAATGGAACAAACTTCTGGAGCGACGGCGGCAATGGGAAAATTCGCCATAAACGCATAGTTAAAATCGAAGACTCTGGCAAGAGTTCATCCATAATTGCAGAAAACGAGTGGGTAACCGATGTAAACAAAACCCTGCTTTTAGAAACACGGAAGGAAACGGTGCTTCTGCTCGAAAATTCCGAATGGCTTTTGATTATTGACATGGAATTCAAGGCAAAGGATAAAACTGTTACACTTGGAAAAACTCCCTTCGGAATGCTTGGAGTCCGAATGGCCAAAACTATCGGCGTCAATGACGGCGGCGGGAGGATTCGCAACTCAGAAAGAGCAGTCAACGAGAAAGAGGTGCTCTGGAAACGAGCCAAATGGGTGGATTATTCCGGGGCCGTTACAAATGAAAAACTCGAAGGTATAACGCTCTTCGACCATCCGGACAATCCGAACTTTCCCACCTACTTCCACGTCAGAAACGATGGCTGGATGGGCGCTTCACTGACATTCGACGGACCAAAAAAGATTCAGCCCAATAAACCTTTGCATCTTCGCTATGGTTTATATATTCACAGCGATATGAAATCCATTGATGCTATCGAAGCCCAGTGGAAGCAGTTTGCGAAAATAGACTCCAAATAATAAAATTCAATAACCGACTATGCCATTTCTTAAAAATATTGAAACTGGTAAATATGCTTAAACTCTGGGATAACCGCCCAGAAATTCGGTCTTTGGCAGGTCGCCCACCAACGGCATCGCATATTCGACAAAGCCATCGGTTACGCCATTACCTTCGGCGTTCATAAATTCTTCCGGCATTAATTTTGTCTTTTCGGCTACGTTTTTAAGCTCGGTGCGGAATAATTCGACTTTATAATCGGCGCCGGAAGCCAGGCGCTTGATTGCCACCGAGCCGTTATCTTCGTTCATGGCAAACTGTACCGCGTGACGGCCGCACCACCTGGCCTCAGCAACATCTACAGGAGACTGAATGCCCGGGAAGCTTCTTTGCAGGTAGCCGAAGGTATCGGCGCGAACGCGCTTGACGCCAAGATTGTCTTTTATCTGCCCTGCTAAAAAGTCAGCTAAAGCACCCGTGCCGGATAGCTGTACATTTCCGTGAGCATCGGTTTCCGCCTGCTCTGCCAGCTTTTGGGCCCAGGTAACACCGTTGGTATCGCAGATTCCTTCGCTTACAGCTATGACACATCGATTGAGTTTTTTATAAACGGCATCAACATCGGCAAGGAACTTGTCCATCGAAACAGGTCTTTCAGGTACATAGACCAGATGAGGGCCGTCATCATCCCTTTGCCTACCCAATACTGAAGCGGCAGTTAAGAAACCTGCGTGCCTGCCCATAATCACATCGATTTTAACGCCCGGAAGCGCCCTGTTGTCCAGGTCATCTCCCATCAGGGCACAGGCCACGAACTTGGCCGCGGTCCCGAAGCCCGGACAGTGGTCGGTAACTAACAGGTCGTTGTCAACTGTTTTGGGGATGTGAAAAGAACGGATGTCGAAGTTTATCTCGTCGGCCATCGTATTTAGGATGTGAGCGGTGTTGGCCGAGTCGTTGCCGCCGATATAGAAAAAATACCTGATATTGCGCTTCTTAAAGACTTCAAGTATCTTTGCGCAATATTCTGTATCGGGTTTGTCCCTGCTGGTTGCTATAGCTGAAGAAGGTGAGGCCGCTACTACTTCAAGTGTTTCGGCTGAGAGTTTCTTCAAATCAATGAAATCGTCTTTGACCATACCTGCTACGGCGTGAACGGCACCGTAGAGATTCTGAATTTCCGGATGTTTTTGTGCCTCTTCAATAACTCCGACCAGCGAGGCGTTTATTACGCCTGTAGGTCCGCCTGATTGCCCTACTACCGCATTTGCTTTCGGTGCATCTGCCATTTTTGTAAAATCTCCGTTAAAATTTAACTGAATTTCTCATTTTCGGGCAAATTATACAAACTAAATACCAATAAACAAGGATAATCGGAAATTGGCACCCTTAGGGTGGTAAATTCCGCGAGTAGCATTATTAAAACAATCTTAAGGCTCCTTATCCACGCAAAAGCCCCCGACAGAAAAGCAAGTGAGCTAACATCGAGGGTAAACTCCAGCATTTTTTCCCTTTCATCAAATTGGCTTTGATTGGGTTTGTTTTGGCTTAAATTGGGTTTGTTTTTGGCTTTATTGGCTTTGAATTGGGTTTGTTTTTTCGCCTGAGCCAGTGGCTTGAAATTACGTAATTCATTGTTACAGTAGTGTTTATGTTCATTTTGTCATCTCTAAAATTGGGTTTGTTTGTTAAAATAGAGTGTATTTGGAAATATGTTATAATTGTAGAGTGCCTAAAGTGACTAAAGTGCCTAAAGTGAGCTAAAGTTAAGTATATCATATCTCAGGTCTCATATTTCATATTGTCGGCTTAGGCCCCCTGTTGTAGGCCAAGGAAGCAGCTCTCGGGGGTAAACTCAGGGAGTAAAAAACACTCCCTCTATAATTAGACGAGTGTGCACGTTTGAGCCGAAAAAAGTCTCGATTTTCGATGCTGGAATCTTGTAACTCGTTGTGGATAAAGGAGATAAAAAATTTTGAAAATTTATATTTTTGTTTTTAACTGTGAGCGTTTTTGAACGAAAATTCCTCGAATTTTCATTAGTATTGAGTATTGTGTGATGCGTATTGCGGATAGCAGAAAAAGAATACGGATTTCATGGATTTATGTTGGAAAACGGGGATTTTGGGTTGGTCCGTCCACGAAAGGCCGGATCTTCGATTTTTTAGCGTTTTTTGTCGAAAAATGCTCGTTTTTTAGAAAAATGGGGGATTTAGCATTTCTACCGGAGGTCCGCATGAACATCATACAATCACGAAGGCACGGAGTGATAAAAAATTAGAGCGAACCGCAGGTAGAAATGCTGTTAGGCCAAATTTCTCGATTACGCTCCGAATGAGGGTAAAAACATCATTTTTCCCTTGTAAGTTCCCAATCAATAATGTAATTATTCTTTAGATTAAGCGAACGAGCGAGACATCTTGGATTTGTAATTAAAAATTAGTCTGGCTTTAATGCAAATGCGCGTGTTATATGAGAACCATAGAATTATTGTTAGGCACGAAAGAAAGGGGATTAAATATACATGGCAATTCCGAGAATATTCATTGCTTCAACATGCTATGATTTGAAGTATGTCCGTGAAAATCTGAAATATTTTATTAAAACTTTGGGATATGAACCTATTCTTAGCGAAGAAGGGGCTATCTTCTATGACCCATCTAAGCACACGCATGAATCATGTCTTTCAGAAGTACCGAATTGCCAAATCTTTGTTCTTATTATTGGTGGTCGTTCTGGAGGGAAATATAAAGGTTCAAAGAAGTCGATTACTAATATGGAATATGAAGAAGCGATAAGACATAAAATACCAATCTTCACACTTGTCGAAGAAACGGTATATGCGGAGCAGAATGTCTATCTCAAAAATAAATTAAATTCGGAAGTTGATGAACATAAAATCGTATATCCAGCTGTAGATAACACTAATATTTTTGACTTTATTGATGAAGTGCGAAAAGCGTCTTTTAATAATGCACTTCATCCATTTCAAGATTATTCTGATATGGAAATATATCTTAAACAGCAATGGGCTGGTATGATGTTTTCTTTTCTAGCGAGAGAGAACGAAGAAAAGCGAGTTTCAGATACTTTAAAGATATTGACTGATATGAATACAAGGATCGAGATGATCTCTAAACACATTCTCGATTCGGTCGGAACTGATGCAGCTCAGCTTGATGTAGCGTTATATGAATTAATGTTGGATTCTTCATCTATTCGTGATCTTACTTATTGGAAAATAAAACCAACACCAATTTCAATATTTGTTAATCCATCATTTAGAACTTGTGCAAAATCATTTGGAATAAATTTAAAAATTGAAGAAGAAGAAGGGATAATGATAGGAAGTGACGGAAAGATTTCAAGAGGGAAATTCAAAGAAGCTTCAAATAAATATAAGAAATTGCGATATAAAATGACAGAATTTCTAAAGTCTATAAAGATTACTCCAGAGGAATATATCAAGAAAAGTAAAAAATGACCTAACCACTTCCTACACTAAAACAGCAGGAGTACTTACCACAGCTAAGCATTTTTAGTTATATCACAAATGTGCAAGAGATTGGTTCTTATACGGAAACGAAATAATCAATAGTTAGGCAGACAAAGAAATGATTACGACCAATGTTATCCAAAGAGTTTTTTTATTATAAGCTTCCAAAGCAATACAGCCAGCTCTTTTACTATTGAAAAAAATAATAATCAATATTTGGCAACTGCAAGACATCTATTTAAAGCTGATAGCGACAAACCTTCTTACTCATTTAATGTTAACCATGGAGATGCAGTAAATTTATCTATCTTTCATAATAATCAATGGAAAAAAATTAAATGCACTGTTTATTTTAATGAACACGTTGATATAGATATAGCTGTATTGGAGATTCCTTTCGATATTTCTCCACGATATGCTTTAGTTCCAAATTCTCATGGTTTATTACTCGGGCAATCTGTGTATTTCTTAGGTTATCCTTTTCAAATGTTTGGCGATGCTTTTAATTTGAATCGTTCATTCCCCTTTCCATTTGTTAAACAAGCAATTTGCTCAGCATGCACAAAGGGAGACAATGAAGAAGTAATTTTCTTTTTTGATGGTCACAATAATCCAGGATTCTCAGGTGGCCCCGTGGTCTTTAAAGAAAGAAATAAAGGTGATTTTAAAATCTGTTCCGTGATCAGAGGATATATTCCTCAAGAAGGTAAGATTAAAACAAATCAGGGCGTGGCCAATTACACGGAGAATTCGGGAATAATTGTAAGTTACGATATAAAACATCTAAATGAAATTATCGAAAGTATTTAATAATCGCTAACAACTCGGAAAACTGAAAAACTAGTATCAGCCATCTATTAAAGGCTGGAGCCCAATTAGTCGTTAGTATATAGTATTTTGTATATAGCATTTCTACCGGTAGCCAGTAAGAGCATCGTACAGTCACGCAGACACGAAGTGGTGGAGTGATTAAAATTAGTGCGAACCGCAGGTAGAAATGCGGTAAGCAAAGATCCCCGGCCCCCGGCAGGAAAGCATGTTAGCTCACACCCCCCGGCAGAAAAGCATGTAAGCTTACACCGAGGACAAGCTCTGGGTAAACTAAGAAAGGCTCCGCCGGGGACAAACTCAGAAAGGCAGATTAGCATAGTTCATTGGACGAGCTAATACAATGGAAGGATACTTTGTTTATATTCTGGCCGGGGGTATAAAAGGGGAGCTGTATGTTGGAATGGCTAAGAACCTGAAGAGGAGAGTTAGTGAGCATAAAAACGATCTTCGTAACGGATTTACAGAAAAAAATAAAGTTAAGAAGCTGGTCTATTATGAACAATGCGACGGTAAGAAATCAGCGGTATTGCGAGAGAAACAATTGAAGAAATGGAACAATTCGTGGAAAATCAGATTAATCGAGAAATTTAATCCGGAGTGGAAAGATTTGTATTCTGATTTGAATTGACGGAGTAATTGCTACCCACGGCCCCCTGTTATATGCCAAGGGAGTTCTCCTCGGGGGTAAAACCTTTCGATTTACTATTTTCTATTGAATATTGACTATTGGGGCAATTTAGTTTTGAGTTTTTAGTGTTTAGTTTTGAGTTGAGAGAATTTAAAATTGGTTTTGGTGGGATTCAGGAATATAATGGACAAGTTTAGTTTTGAGTGTTGAGTTTTTAGTTTTGAGTTGTGGGATAACCGCTTTGCGGTTATGGCTTTATTAGAGAATAAAATCTGAGAATAAAAATGGACGAAAGAGAATTACTGAAGATTATAGAAGAGGCGGCCAGAGACGGCAGGGCGGAGCTTGACTTATCAGACATGGGCATAGAATCACTGCCGGCAGAGATAGGTCAGTTAACAAATCTGAAGGTACTCGATCTGTACCACAATCAACTGACGAGTATCGCTGAAGAGATAGGGCAGTTGATAAATCTGACGGGGCTTGATCTGAGTCAAAATCAACTAACGAGTGTCCCGAAGGAATTAGGTCAGTTAACCAATCTGACGAGGCTCTATCTGGGCGAAAATCAACTAACGAGTGTCCCGGAGGAATTATGGCAGTTGACAAATCTGACAAGACTCGATCTGGACGGAAATGATTTGGCGAGTGTCCCTAAAGAGCTGGTTCAGTTGACAAACCTAACGAACCTCGGGTTGGAGGGAAATCCATTGGAGTCACCGCCGCCGGAGGTGGTCAAGCAAGGTACCGAGGCGGTAAGGGAATATTTCAAGTCGCTGGAGGTAGAGAAGCGTGCGATTAATGAGGTTAAGGTACTGCTTGTCGGCAATGGAGCGGCGGGGAAGACCTCATTAGTCAAGAAGCTTACGGGCGTAGAGTTTGACAAGGATGAGCCGCAGACGGCCGGAGTCAATATTGAAGACTGGCAGGTGGGTTCGGAGGGAAAAGGTATTAAGGCCCATTTCTGGGATTTTGGCGGTCAGGACCTAATGCAGGCTACGCATCAGATGTTTTATTCGGTGCGGAGTCTTTACGTGCTGGTGTTGAATGCGTGCGAAGAACCGGAGGCCGAAGACTGGCTCAAACATATAGAGAGTTTCGGCGGGGAGTCGCCGATTCTGGTGGTTATTAATAAGATAGATGAGAACCAAAATTATGACGTTAACAGGAAGTCACTGCGGGAAAAGTACAGGGGAATAAGGGATTTTTACAGGGTATCGTGCAAGAGCGGGGAAGGGATTGAAGGATTTACAAAGAGGCTGCAAGAAGAATTAGGTAAAGTGGAATTAGTAAGGTCACTGTGGGGACGAGACTGGCTTACGGTAAAAGAAGAGCTGGAAAACAGCGAAAAGGATTATATAACATACAGCGACTATAAAGAAATCTGTCGCGGGGCATACGTAACATCGGATGAAGCACAGAAGATACTGCTGGAATATTTACATTCGCTGGGGGTGATACTGCATTTCGAAGGTTATGATGTAAAAGATACACAGGTGCTAAACCCGGCCTGGATGACCGAGGCGATATACAGAATTCTAAACTCTAAGAAATTGACGGAGAATAAGGGCTATTTGAGGAAAGAATGGCTGGGGGAAATTCTCAATGACATAAAGTTCAGGAGTAGTAAGGGGAGGGTATATTCGGCACAGGAGGAAAGATACATAGCTGATCTGATGGCGAAGTTCCAATTATGTTTCGAGCTTGCCGATGATAGGGACGTAGTTCTGGTTCCGGATTTGCTCGATGAGCAGGAGCCGGAGTTTGATTTTGAAGATGAGAAGTGTATCGACTTTCATTTTGAGTATGATTTTCTGCCGAAGTCGGTTATGCCTCGATTTATGGTGCGAAGACACGGGGACATCGAAGGCAGATTATGCTGGCGAACGGGGGCTGTTCTGCATGATGAGGCGTTTCGGGCACGGGCATTAGTAAAGTTAGACAAGCAGGAGAAGAGGATATATATTCTTGTAAACGGGGAACAAAGGAGAGATTATTTCTCGACGATTCGCAAGACGTTCCTGGATATTAATGCTGGATTTCAAAACCTTAAGGTTAAACAGTGCATCGGTTTGGAAGATAATGACAGAGTCGAATATGATGATCTGATTGCAAGCGAAATCGAAGGTCATGATACTATACTTAGAACTAAATCAGGAGAAAGATATCAGGTTGCAGAACTGCTGGGGCAGATTGAGAGCCGCAGCGAAACACAAGAGAACATTGACAAAATAATAGCCAATATTGAAGATTTATCGAGAGAGATAGAAAAAACATCTACTACACAAAAGAAAGTGATAGGACGTGTGGATTTTCTGGAAGAAGAGATGATAAGAGATCAGGGAGTTGTTCTTACAGAATTAAGTAATCTGCAGGAACTAACACAAAGGCAGTTTCTTACTTTGTTCAATAGTTTGCAAGAAGATGAAGAGTCTCATTGTCCTAACGTGTTTGCGGTTTTGCCGAAGGATGGTCACGGCTGGTTGAAGAATTTGTTGGGTCAGAGAATGGTTATGCAATTATATTGTCAGGCGCCGGGGCAATGGCATCCAGCGGTAGAAGGTGTAACGGGCGGAAGATATGATATAAAGATGCCGGGGGAGTTTTTAGCTAATATGGGGCCTTATATTTTGAAATTAGCTAAGATGATTACGTACGCGGCTCCTGTGGCCGGAGCGGCGGCAGGTGTAGCGTCTGCGGGACCGGGAGGAGTAGTGATATGGGCGGCGACGAAGAAGCTGGAGGCCGATATTAAGCTGATGGAGGAATTGGCGAAGAAATTATCGGAGAGAGACTTTATGGAGGCGGAGCTTCTTGAGAGGATATGGGCAGAAAGAAAGGCAGAGCGGATTGAAGGGATGGAAGTGAGGGCTTTGCGTAAACTGTTAGATGAGGTTGACACGAAGCAGGAATGGGGAGGATTGGAAAAGGTATTGACGCCGGAAGGACATTATTTGTGGCTTTGTAAAGAACATGGGGAGGAGTATAGGAAGTAAAAAACCTTGAGGGGAATTTGGAATTGGGAATTTGAGATTGTAGAATTCGAAAAAAAGTGAAAGAAATATCGAATATCGAACCAGGAATGTAGAATATCTAAGGAAGGCTTAAGAAGTATTATATCAAGAGCGGCTAATAGATAGATACGTCTTAGATGTGTAATATCTGTAAAAAGTTACAGAAATACGCTGATGCTGTAAACCGGTAATTCCGACATTCATTACGGTTATAGCATTGTTTGTTTTTATCTTATGCGCCCTGGTGTAAACTGAGACAGGCCGGACATATTCATCTTTAGATTTGAAGGCAAACCCCCGATTGTTATTGACTATTGCATTACTTTTGATTAGCTCAGGACTCGTGGCATACTTTAAGGTTGCCTTGGCATAAACATTTTTCTTATTTGAATTCGATACTGAACCGAGCAATTTTTTAAATAAGCGCATCCTTGCTCCTTTCTCCTGGCCGAGATTTTACTCATTAAAACACCTCGGCACTACGCTGAAGGTTTCTATTATGCGACAGCTTCCTGGCTGACCGGTACGATGCTACTTACCGCACCTCCATTTAAACGTATCATATCATAATATTTTTAGAAGAACATCACAAATAGTCCTATCATAACTCTTTTTTTGTAGAAACAATCCATGCATACTCACAAAAGCGTTTTAAGCAAACAAGATAAATCTTGGGGCCATCACAATTATATCAACTTTGTTGTTAATAAATCTGCAGATGGAGCGTATATTAATGTAGTGCTTAACCAAATACAATGATGGGTTACGGACGCCAGCTGTTTCAAATGATTAGTGATAAATGATTATTGAGGGAAAAATGGGACAGGGAATAGTTATTAAAGCAGGTGGGAATAGGTTTGAGGGGGAGTTGAATGATAGTGTTACGGGCAGGGCGATATACGATGCTCTGTCGATACGGGCGAATGGTCAGCGGTGGGGCGGAGAGATATATTTTGGTATCGATGTTAGCTGTGAGCTTGAAGAGGGCAGCCGGGACGTGATGGAGGAAGGGGAATTGGGATATTGGCCGCCGGGGCAGGCTTTTTGCATATTCTTCGGGCCGACACCTGCATCGGGCGGCGATGAAATCAGGGCGGCTTCTGCGGTGAATATTGTCGGCAGGATAAAAGGAGGCCTGTCAGGGTTGCAGGATGTTCCGGATGGAGCGGAAGTTTGTATCGAGAAGAGTTGACAAGTATGAATTTGGGAATAGCAGGGATAATCCGGGGGATTTTCCTTGACGGGAAAGCGGCAACTTTGATATATTAAGAGCACATAACAAAATGACTCTGCATTCAAACGGCTTATTTCGTGTCTGGACGGCGTCAGGTTGCATCGACCATCCTCAGATGGCCTGCTTCGCCTTCCTTGCCAGCCGCGAAGATGCTCGTTTTCGGTGCTACGATTCATTTTGTTAGGCACTCTAAGTGTAACTTGTGCTTTTGGAGATGGGCATCTATGGGCTTTGAAATTATCTGGCAGGCGCAGTTCTTTAATATTTCTATAAAGGAGGAGGTATTATTTGAATGGTGCGGAGTTTTTTAGTGGCAACTTTGTACTTCTTAAGTCTGTGGAAATATTTTTTACATTTCAATCGACAGTCCATAAATTGAAAGTGACAGGTAACAGGTGTTTTGGTGTGTGGCCGGAGCATGGTTATTTTAATTAATTTTGAAGGAGGATTATTATGTGCAGGAAATTAGTTTATTTGTTTTCTTTTGTGCTGGTTCTGAGTCTGGTTGGTGTGGTTTTGGCTCAGGACGTGGTTATCCCCAGTCCGGGGACTATGCCGAAGCTCGATGGTAATATCGATGAGGTATGGTTTTATTCGACGGAACAGGCGATAGACACCAGTCAGGTAGGAGCCGCCCCCAGTTCGCCTGCAGATGGCTCAGGTACCTGGCGGGCCTTATGGAACTGGGAAAATCTGTATGTATTGGTCGAGGTGAATGATGATGCTCTGACAAATGACTCGGGGGGTGGCAACAATAAATGGAACGATGACAGTGTCGAAATCTATGTCGATGGCGACAACAGTAAAGCTTCATCGCCGGATGAAAATGACCACCAGTACACCTTTTGGTGGGGTAACGAAGTATTGGAAGAACCCAGTGCAATCCACAACGGAGCTCCGAGTATAGTGGGTGTTGAATATGCTGTAGTAACGACCGACAACGGTTATCTTTTAGAAGTCAAACTGCCGTGGATGAGCATAATGGGTGAGGCGGCAACGCCTGGCCAACAGATTGGTTTCGATGTATGGATTAACGATGATGACGACGGTGACGGTCGAGACTCGCAGATTTCCTGGTATTCAACAGATGGAAACGGTTGGCAGGATCCGAGTGTGTGGGCAGTTGCTGTACTCGAGGCGAGTGATAAGGCAGCAAATCCCAGTCCTGCTGACGGTGCCATCCATGGTGAAACATGGGCAACTCTTGGCTGGCTGGCGGCACCGGCTGCTGTCTCGCATGATGTGTACTTCGGTGAAAGTTTTGCTGATGTGGAGGCTGGAAGCGGCGATACTTTCCAGGTCAACCAAACCGCGACATTTTTTGTTATCGGTTTTCCGGGATTTGCTTTTCCTGAGGGTCTTGTACCGGGTACGACCTATTACTGGAGGATCGATGAAGTTAGTGACGAC
The DNA here is from genome assembly GCA_019456195.1 of Planctomycetota bacterium. Taxonomy (GTDB): domain Bacteria; phylum Planctomycetota; class Phycisphaerae; order Sedimentisphaerales; family Anaerobacaceae; genus NIOZ-UU13. Next base: position 40,903 of record VRUK01000040.1, read on the forward strand.
GGCACGAAAAAAACAGGTGATGTGTGGAGTTTCACAGTTCCTCCTAAATCGGCTTATGAACCCAATCCGGTTGACGACGGCAAATTTGTGCCCCCGGATGTAGTTCTCACCTGGACACCAGGTGATGAAGCGAAATTGCACACCGTTTACTTCGGTGATGATTTTGATAGTGTAAGCACTGCTACCGGAGGAGCCCAAATCGGAGTTACAACCTATACTCCCGGCACTCTTGAGCCAGAGAAGACCTACTACTGGCGGGTTGATGAGTTTGATGGTATCGCCGAATATACCGGCGAGGTCTGGAGCTTTAAGACTGCAAAAGCTGGTGGAGGTCTGCGAGCAGATTACTACGAAGGTGATTTTGGGCCTCTCGTTCTGACTCGCACAGATCCTCAAATCAACTTTTCCTGGATGGATCCCGATGCGCCGGATCCGGCGGTCGGAGATAATGACTTCTCAATCAGATGGACTGGTGAAGTAGAGGCTGGATATACTGAGACCTACACTTTCTACCCTAAGACCGATGATGGAGTACGACTATGGGTAGGCGGTAAACAGCTTGCTGATTCATGGGAAACGGTTCCAATATACCCAATCGAGCACAGTGGAACGATTAACCTTATTGCCGGAAGTACCTACAGGATTGTAATGGAGTATTTTGAGAGCTCCGCCAATGCGATAGCAGAGCTGCGCTGGGAAAGCCCATCCACTCCAAAACAGCTCATTCCGCAGGCTGCATTTTCGCTGCCGATAAAAGCCGGCAATCCGAATCCAGGTAATGGCGCTGCCGATGTAAAGCAAACACCCGTACTCACGTGGGCGACAGGGGAATACGCTCTTTCACACGAGCTGTACTTCGGCACGGATGAAGAAGCCGTGAAGAATGCTACCACAGCTTCGCCAGAACATAAAGGCACAAAGACGCTTGGTGACGAGAGCTATGATCCCGGACAACTTGAATGGGCTTCTACTTACTACTGGCGCATTGACGAAGTCAATAACGTCAATCCCGACAGTCCGTGGATTGGCAACCTTTGGAGCTTTACTACGGCCAACTTCCTTATCATTGATGATTTTGAGAGCTACAACGACATCAATGAAGGTGAGCCTGGGAGCAACAGGATATATTTTGCCTGGATAGATGGATTCGACAACCCGGCCATTAACGGCTCGGTAGTTGGTCACGCCAATCCTCCCCTTGCAGAGCAGACTATCGTCCACAGTGGTAATCAGTCGATGCCAATGTCCTACGACAATGCTGTTGGGAAATCTGAGGCAACCATGGCATTGACTTCCAATAGTGACTGGACCGTGAAAAGTGTTGATACTTTGGGAATTTGGTACATAGGTGATACTGCAAATGCGCCTGAGACGATGTATGTTGTACTAAATGGCAGCGCTGCGGTCACTAATGATAATCCTGATGCAGCACAGGCGGCTACATGGACGGCATGGAATATCGACCTGCAGGCGTTTGCGGACCAGGGTGTGAACCTTGCAAATGTAACTTCGATTACACTTGGTGTTGGTGACAGAGCTAATACGACCGCCGGCGGAGCAGGTATGTTATTCTTCGATGATATACGTCTGCATCCACCGGAACCGGTAGAGTAAGACTGTCTTTTGAATAGTTAAGACTGAGTAGTTGATATTGCAGATTAACTCGGGGCTTATATCGAAAAGGTATAAGCCCCTTTTAGTTAGTGACTGGTGAATAGTAAAGTTAGGGTAGGTTCAAAGGATTATCGTGTTTTTATTTTGATATCGGGGCGGAGTAAATAGTTTGGAGTCAGTGTTAAGGGATCTTCGAATTTGTTGGCGAGAGCTTTTTCGGAGCCGAGGAGAAGAACATTAGAAGCTCGCGGAGACCAGTATTTTTCGTCCATAAATCGAACTGTGTCGGCTTTGAATATGTCCTTATAATATAGCAGGCCATCGCCGAGCAGCCAGATTGGATGTTCATCGTGGGCGAACTGTTTTAGGAATTGGGGTGCGGTCATCAGGGAATCCGGAAATATTTTTTTCCAGGTTCCGTTGTTATCCGTTCCTTGAGTGCTGCTCGTGTTGCGTTGATAAGCGGCAATAAAGAAATGGCCTCTTTTTGCATCAACGATAGTGGCGATTTTTTCAGGAGAATCTTTCCCTGGTTGGTCTTCGACTTGGCCATGAGCTAAGTGACTACAGGAAGATTCGGAATGAGAGGCTGTGGTTGTGTTTTTTTCCTTTATGTAATCGTTTGCATTGGCGGCGATAACGTCGAGTGTATCGACGGCGATTATTTTTGCGGCATTGGCCAGGTGCATTGTCTTGGCGAGTGTTACGGAGATGCGCAATCCTGTGAAACTGCCGGGACCTGCGGAGATGTGTATCTGCTCAATATTGCAGGGTTTTCGGCTAAAGCGGTCCAGTATGTCACCGATGGCCGTAAAAATTTCCGCACTGTGCCTGATTGGTGCAGAAAAAATTGTTTCTGCAAGAATATTTTTGCCAACAGCTATGGCAACAGAGCCTATTCTGCTGGAAGTTTCAATAGCTAAAACGAGAGGATTATGGGTCATTGCTTGTCTTTATCGAAAGGTTACGTTCTGTTAAAAGCTTTATTATGGCTACAAAAAAGGCATTTATTACGTGACTATTTTTCTCCCAGTCTGCCCAAATATTCCAGTTTAACAAGTAGGAGCTTGAATATTATCGGCCAAGTTTATATAAATCAAATTTTTCTCTTGCAATATTCGAGAATTTATTATAAACTCAATGAACTAAAGTCTTATCTACTTTGAGAAGTGGAGGTTGTAAAGAACCATAATTGATAAAAATTCCTTATGAGGGTGTTTTTTTTGGCAGGAGGTTAATTTTGAACAAGCCGAGTATTTTGACCGATATTTTTGGCAGGAGGTCCCTGTCCATTGTTCTGGCACTGATTTTATTGCCGATAATAACAGTATCATTGGCTACGTCGGAGGAGAATGAAGGGTCTGAGAGGCAGGAAGCGAACCGCCGAATAGTCCAAATCTTTCTTCAATTAGGGCAGGATCAATATGCCAAAGGTTTCTTTGAGGAAGCAGTAAAAACCTTGCTTGAGGCCCAGGATTACGAGGAAGATTTGCCTGTGGCTGTGCGTGAGCAACTCAGCGGGTTTCTGGAAAAGAGCCAGATAGCTGTCCTTAAGCGAAAAAGCGCTCGAGATAAGTTTCGGAGAGTCAATGACTTGATTAAGCAGGACCAACTAATTCAAGCCAAAACGTCTCTTGAAAAGATCAAAGACAATGAGTATTTGACTAAGAAAGAGCTTAAACAAATCGCCGAGGTATTCAGGCGAATAGACGCTCAGGTTCTCGCTGCGCAGACCCGTCTTGAAAAGGCTGAAAGTCAAAAGCTTACGATAGCCAAGAAGCCGGTGGTACCTGCGGCGGTCAAGAAACCTGTCGTGAACGTTGAATTGCAGCAGGAGGAGATATCTAATCTCTGGAACCGGAGCATTGGACTTTACCATACCGGTCAGCTTGAAAAGGCCCGGGAAGGTTTTATAAAAGTCGCGTCCAGTGCCTTAATCCCGCCGCGGATGAAAAAGAAAGCGGAGGGTTATCTGGCTCAAATAGATCAACTCTTACAAAGGCGAAAGTTTGTTCCGGAATCAAAAAGGCCTGTAGTTGTTGCTGTTGAAAATCCTGAAGTTGCGGAGGCACCGACGCTGAGAGCTGCGCCAAAAGTCGCTTCGCCTGTAACAGGCGAAGGCGGCACTACTATCGACAAAATTATAATCAAAAGGAATATCATACGCAGCCATACCAGAGCGGTTGTTAGCGATGCTGTCGCTAAAGCGGGTGATTACATAAGCAAGGCCGAATTCGATAAGGCAAAGAACGCAGTTGAAACGGCAGCGCTTACTGTGAACAAAAACCAGATGCACCTCGGAGATGAACTTTTTAAAGAATACAGCAGCGGGCTGAAAGTATTGAGCGAGGAAATAGCTGCTAAAGAAAACGACAAGATTCGACAGCGGGAACAAGAGAAGCGAACCCAGGCAGCAGAGGCAAACCAGCGGTTTAGAGATCAAATGGAGGTTGACAGGGAGAGCCGGATCGCCGAATTGATGGCGAACACGAGGACTTATCAGAAACAGCAGCGTTATGAAGCAGCTCGTGATCAATTAGTAATGCTGCTTACGTTAGACCCGCAAAATGAGAATGCGCTGGTGCTGAAAGATACTCTGGAAGATATGATTTTCTTCCGGAAGCAAATGGAGATTACAAGAGAGTCTGATAAACAAAGAGCGAATGTTTTGATGAAGACGGATGAGTCCGGAATTCCCTACGCAGAGGAACTCACTTATCCGCCGTATTGGAAAGAGCTTATCGAAAGACCCACTCGCCAGCCGGACAAGCCTATCGGGCTGGACCCGCTCGATGCGGCAGTCTATGAGCAACTGAATAAAATCGTTGACCTTGTGGATTTAACGCCGGGGATGTCTTTCGGTGAAGTGATAGAGATGTTAGAAACTTCCGTACAGCCTCCGATACAAATACAGCCAAACTGGAAAGATTTACTCGACAATGCTGAAGTCGAACAAGCCACGCCGGCAGGTATGGACCCGCTGACAGGGATTAGGCTTCGTAAAGCGATAGAGATTCTGATAGCCGGCGTTACTTCAAGTCAGCTTGGCGAATTCGGAGAACTTACATATAGTGTGGACGAGGGCGTAGTTCTGATAGGAACATTAGATATGCTTCCGCCTAAAATGGTTTCCCGCGTTTATGATATCTCCGACCTTGTTTCTGAGCCTGCCAATTATGGACAAATAGGCCGGATGTTAGGTCAGATAACCTTTATGCAGAGTGCCATTGGCGGCGGTCAGGGTGGCGGCGGCGGTTTTGGCGGTCAGGGTGGCGGCGGCGGCGGTTA
>VRUK01000041.1:0-5605 GCA_019456195.1 Planctomycetota bacterium
GCTCTTCCGATCTATTCATTAAGCTCATCTTCAAAACCGAGCATTATCAGGAAGGTCGTCTAAGAAAAAATAAGAATCGTCGTTTAAGACTTGCAACTGGAATTTATCGTCTGGCCAGCCAAGGCTTTGCGATACTTTCTGCGGAAATTCCCATCCTAAGGCATGGTCCTGAATTAGCTGGACCTGACTTCGTTCGGTAGCCATCGCCACGGCCTGTGGCATATCCATAAATCTCAACACATTAAGGAACGTCGGGCCATCATGATGTGTGACAGGTAATTTCCCAAGATTGAGTGCGGCTATGTCAGGCTCAAAGAGCGAGGCATATAATGCGATGCCCGCCATTTTGCCTTCTGCTTGAATAGCAACGGGCGATTCTTTGGCCAAATCGATGGTACGTAAAGCCTGAATGGCCCGCCTTACATCCCAGACCCTCATGCCGTCAGCCGTCTGGCCGAGCAACATAAACCTCCGGCGGATTTGTACCTGCTTGCGTTCGTTGCTATTCCAGGCATCAAGCCCGATTCCACGAGGAGCTATGTAAGCAATTACCTGATTTGAAACTTTAAACATATCCTGTATGCTCATAAATAATTGTTTATCAGGCTCAGGTAATTTCTGATCGCCAAGCTCATTTTCAAAACCGATCCTCATAGCGGCCAGCCACTTAGACCATCCATTTTCGTTCAGTATATTTAATGTAACCGCCCCCGGATTATCGAGCCCGGCATTGCAAGCCAAATACAAACGCAGACGAACATGAGGCTGGCTCGTGAAGTCAAAAGCTCTAAAATGAATACCGCCGCGACTGACAGAAAATACACGCTTGATATCAAGTGGAACAACTTGTGCCTGTTTCGGCCAGCCACGGAAAGATTTCTTCCGAAGAGCTTTCATCCAAGCCTTACGCATCCTTGCCCATTTTCTGGCAGACTTCGGTACCGAAGGTTTTTTAGCTGTTGGCACAAACGATTCCTGTATCTTAGTATTCTTCTGGTCGGCAGGCAGCTTGTCGAAAACCTTTAACTGCTCCGGCTCGAAAAAAGGTACCGCCGGTTTATCAATCAGGGGATTTTCACCTTTTAGGAAGCGATTGAACCACACAAAAGCATGGACGCGAAGCTCCTGAGTGTCTTTATGTGGGCCTTCGGTAATTTGTAGGCCGAGCTTGTCATCCGCATCGTACAATCTGTAGATTTTCCGCACCTTTTCATGCACGCGGACAACACCATCCAGCGGGAAGATTGTATCCTTGTCACTGTTGGAAATTAATAAAGGCCGGGGTGCAACCAGTGCTGCCACGAGTGGATAGTTCCAGCGGTATGTGTTCACAATATACATACAGTCGCAGTGGCCTTCGACGCAGCCATCCACAACATGATTTTGAAGGTCGGTTATGCCCGCTACAGGTACCGCAGCTTTGATTCTGTCATCAAGTGCGGCTATCCACCAGCTATACGCTCCGCCGCCGGATCGTCCTGTCACACCAATTCGGTCTTTATCCACTTCCTTACGGCTCTGGAGGTAATCAAGAGCACGGATGCAGTTCCATGCTTCAGCTCCGGCTGATGTATAGCCCCGGCTATTCCACCACCACATATCATATCGGTATGTACCATGATGAATCCCTTCAATCTCACCCATCTGGAGTGTATCAATAATCAGGCAGACATATCCGTGCCGTGCAAACCAGGCCGCATGCCACTGATAACTGACCTTATTTCCATAGCTTATATTATTTTTCTTAGTGGGCCCGTGACCGCAGACATACAGAATAGCCGGCACAGGTTTTTCAATATCTTTAGGAACATACAGGTTAGCAGTTACGTAAAGGCCGGGCCTGGATTGGAAGTGAATATTCTCAACGGTAAACTCATCCTGCTCGACTTTGCCTGTAATGACGGGTTTTAAGTCGGTCTTTTTTGGTAATGGCTCAAGGCCGAGCATTTCAAATAGTTGTTTTCGATAAATCAGCCGTTTGCTTTCCCAGTCATCAAGAGTTTTTATGTTCTTGAGACATTTTTCGCTGAGTTGCATCGTTTGGGCACGGAAATACTCAGTAAGCTGCTGATCTGCCTGGCTTGTTCCAATTACTGTTCGGTCCGCAGCCAGGCTTGGAACACAATAAATCAACAACACGAAAACCATACAAATAAGCCGTATGATTATAGTTGGATTGGTTAGCTTAAAATTTCCGGTTTTCGAATGCTGGTTTTCCTTTGTTTGCCGAGTCATTTTACCCTCTCCAAAAAATTAAGAAGATGCATAAGAAATACTCTCCAAAAACAAGCAATAGTATAATCTATTTGCCCATCAACTGCCACTAAATATTACACAGCAATTCTGACATATTCAGGATGACAACCACTTATGAAGATTTTCTTTTACAAAATCATCATCGGTAAGATGTGGATAACTGCTTCTTATTTTATCAATCATAACTGCCTGATCTTCTGATAGCTGTTCGTCAGGATTGATTGTTCTAACATCCTCCAAAAGTCCCTGCTGTTTCAGGACGTAGGATATACCTGGAATACACCCGGCGAAATGGTTGTCGGCATCGAAAATTGTCTTATTGGCCAAAGTTAATTGATTAGCCAAAGTCAACATATCCTGAGGAATTGCACTTTCGGACTCACAAATGGTCTTTATACGAGTGAGGTATTCAACCGCTCTTTTGGTCCAGCAAGCCCATTGGCCCAATAATCCCCCGACAATACGAAGCGAGACCGGATGGCCGTCAACATTAAACTCATACCTCGTGAGTAAATCGGATATTATGTTGTCATCGTTGCCGGTATATAATGCAATCTCACCGGACCTGTCGGAATGGGCAACTGCTTCGAGTACATCGAGCGTTTGATATCGATTGAATGGAGCGATTTTTATAGCCAGGACATTTGGAATTTCAACGAATTTTCGCCAAAATTCTACAGGTAACACCATTTGGCTTATAACCTCCTGCAGATAAAATCCAATAAGCGGTATCACTTCGGCTACCTGCTTAGCATGGTCTATAAGCTCATCAATTGATTTACCCTTTAGAGCGGTAAGTGAAAGCAGTCCAAGATGGTATCCCATCTCAGCCGCCAATTTAGCTTCTTTAACAGCATTTTCAGTGTCACCTACTATACCTGCAATCATTATCGGTTCACTGAAATCTGTGGACTCAGCATATTTTCGCGCTGTCTCTGCAGCCAACTCCAGCACCGGCTGGTATAAACCAATTTTGGAGTCGTGAATAGCAAACTGAGTTGTATGAACACCGACAGCCAAACCACCTGCACCTGAAGCCATATAATAACGGGTTAATGCCTTTTGACGACGCTCGTCAAGTTTTCCATCCTGCTTCAAAGCCAGTGGGTGAGCAGGAATCACACAGCCTGAACGCAGCTTATCGATAATGTGTGAATTCAGCATTTAAGAAAGCCTTAGAATTTTCCGTTACGAATATTATATTTGGTCTGTTTGTTTAGAACCGTTTTGCCTGACGCGACCCATTTGACGATCAAGGAAACCATCTCACTTAGCTCCGTCTGGGGAGAACCAAACTTACCGAAACACAAAGAGGCATTTGAAAGCAGAGCTGTTTGTGCCTTCTGAGATACGAACCGCGGCTTGATTTCCAACTCTTTTCCTATTTGCTCAGCAAGTTTACGAACTAATAAGGTATCTGGCCCTGTTACATTAAGAATCGTCGGTGGCGATTTTGCAAGACTGATAGAGCTAATGATATAATCATTAGCATCTCTCTGCCAAATAAGATTCACCGCTCCCATAGTCAGGTCAATAGGTTTATAATTTATAATCCTGCGGGTAAGATCAACAATTATGCCATATCGAGGTTCATTAGCATAATTGAGCCTGACTATTGTCATTGGTGTATGGTTAAGGTGTGAGAAATATTCAAATATTCGCTCTCGGCCGAGGCACGACTGGGCATATTCGCCTACCGGTTCGGGAGCGGTATCTTCGGATGCACCTCCGCTATTGATCTCTACTAACGGATAAACGTTGCCAGTGGAGAAAACTACAATGCGAGAATTTTTATAATGTTTTGCTATAAGGCCAGGCAAAAAGCTGTTCATCGCCCACGTCAACGGCTGATTACCTGTTGAACCAAACTTCATGCCCGCCAAATAGAATACATTTTTAACATCGGGCAATTGTGAATAAAGTGGCTCATCCAGCAAGTCAACCTGGATGGTTTTGACGCCCGCCCCCTCGATTCTGCTTCGGACGGCCTCGTCTCCGAACCGGGAGACAGCATAAATATTTTTGCCACTCGACGCTTTTTTGAGCATCATAGAAAGTGTCGGTCCCATCTTGCCGCCGGCACCCAAAACAACGATATCCCCATTCAGGCCGGAAACTATCTCTTTGGTCTCATCGGCAGGCTCGCTGAGAATATTCTCAAGGGCACGTTCATCTAATGCAGAAATATCTGTCATATCTAAGCCTTCTCGTTAAGATCCATGCTCAATACGTCACAAGAGCAACAATCAAGTTAACTTTAGCACAATGAGACACAAGACCCGAATTGCCATAAATATAACGACCAGCAAGCCTATTCCGCCCAGGATGTTGTGAATAAGCTTATTCCGCCTTTCGCCCATGATGTCTTTTTGGTTTGCAAGCCAAAGTATCGTAATAGCCATCAACGGATTGCCGACAACCGTAAGGGCCTGGCCAAAAATTATCGCGTCAATCTTTTTGACTGGAGTATGCAAAACAATCATCGCTACGACCATACCGACCAGCAGAACCACGACCGTGAAACGCCGAGACCAACGGTCACTTAATCCGGCAGGTTTGCCAAGTCCATCAGCTAATATACTGCCGCCAATCATCGAATTAATAATAAAGGGATTCGTCGCCACAGCCAACAATCCCACACAAAAGAGTACGTGGGTGGTCGTACCAAGCAGTGGCCGTAGTTGTGTAGCTAATACGCTTATATCATTGGCAGGCTGACCCCGAAGGACCGTACCGCTGGTCATCATAATAATCGCACTTACTCCGGTCAGAACAGCAACCCCCGCGATGGCGTCACCAATCCCACGGTCATATTCTCTAATTGTCCATCCTTTCTCTCTTACAAGATTGCCCTGATATAACGCAGCAGCCACTGAAAAAGTCGTACCGAGCATCGCTCCAATAAGCAACATAGGGTCTGCAACGCCGCTTTCACTACGGCTTGGCAAACCTATCGATATGCCTTCCGGAAGGTGCGGAATTAAACCTTTTAACAATTCACCGATATCCGGACGCACAAGAAAGAGATTGGCCAAAAAGGATACTAAGATCACGGCCACCATAACTTTCATAATCCGTTCCAGTGCGCTATAGACCTGTTTCAATGTAAAAACAAGAGTTATGATTAACGCATTGAATGTAAGCAGCACACCACTGTTTATAAGGCTTATGGTTTTCTCGGCCATTTGCTCCGGATCACCAAAGAGACGCGCAACTCCGAGTGCATCGGCAGCGGCGGCGACGGCCAGATTATTGGAAAATTGAAAAGAAGTACAAATAAGGCAGAGAGTGATACCGACTACAGCAGCAGCAGGCCGGCCCAGACGGTCGGCGACCAATTTGCAGGGGG
>VRUK01000041.1:5615-45619 GCA_019456195.1 Planctomycetota bacterium
ATCCGAGCACCCATCGTTACAAATGTACCCATCAGCAGGCCGGTCAGGATAAGCAACCAGAGTAATTCATATCCGTAATTGGCTCCGACATTTGAGCTTATTAACAAACTTCCTGCTCCGAACACTACACATGCGGTAATAAGTGCCGGCCCGATTGACTGCCACCATCGAAGACGTCGTTCGGAATTCGAATCTGCAAGTGACTCAGGCATAAAAGACCTCCCTGTAATCAGTATTTATGAGTTGATTCATCAAACATCAAAATAAACATAGCGTTCTTTTTTTCAATATCAAGATTATTTTCTTGAACATCAGGGTTTTCTCCTATGTCTTAACCTAATATAACTTGAGAAAAACAGGCAGCTTGTTACAATTCCGTTATGAAAAGACTATATTGGACAAATCCTGAACTTTTCGAGACCGAAGTTGAAGTTAAAACAATCGCCGACTGCAAAGTTACTACCGACCCAGTCATTTTCCATTCTGATGAAGGTGGGCAGCCCGCAGACATAGGTTCAATAGGCCAGGCCAATGTTAAAAATGTTGAAATCATTGATGGCCAGATATTTCACACACTCGACAAACCTCTTAGCGATGGTAAATACATTGCCCGCCTTAACAAGCAGCATAGGCTCTATACGGCAAGCCAACATACCGCTCAACACATCATATCAGGAATTTCCGAAAAACGATTTGGCCTCGAAACAACCGGCGTTCATATTGGATTGGACAGATGCACAGTTGATTTCGACAAGAAAATCGATTGGGAGACCGTTAAAAACATTGAGCAACAATCGATGGAAGTTGTTACTCTCAACATTCCGGTTGAAACCGTGTTTAACGACACAGACGTTCGAATAAGGAGTAATTCCAAAGAAATAGAAGCAGACACAATACGTGTTGTTAAGATTGGAGATTACGATAAATCAGCATGTTGCGGCGCTCATCTGAAGTTAACCGGTCAAATTGGAATCATTAGAATATTCGATATCGAGAGCAAGAAACAGGGAGTAAGAATATTTTTCCTTGCCGGTACAAAGGCTCTCGAACACTCACAAACTGAGACATCTATCTTGAGAGAGCTTAGGAAATCAGCCGGTTGTTCCTCATCTGAGCTTCTGGCAATCTTTGAGAAAGCTTTAAGTCATTCAAAAGAATTGACCAAAGAAATAAATAGATTATGGTCTCGGATGCTGCCGGATATTGCAAAGTCAGCTATGGTAGCCAAATTCGAATCTACAAAAATCGGCATCCAGGTTGTCGATATCCCCAGGCAATTAATAACAAAACTCGCAGGCATGATGGCAGAAACATTTGACGGAGCGGGGATTGTTGTTAGTGATACAAGTATTGCTATAAGCTCCAACGGAATAAATGCAAACGATCTGCTCAGGAAGATTCAAGATACCATCGGAGGTAAAGGTGGTGGATCACCTAAAGCGGCTAATGGAAAGCTGAGCAGAACTGTAACAACCGATGAAGTTATATCGATTCTGAAGCACTTTTAAGAGAGCAGAACGACTCAGAGAGTAGATGTTCGAAATATCCTGAAAGGACAAACATATGAGAAAGCTATTGAGATTCACTTTACTATGTACAATTGTTGTCTTTGCTGTCATATCATCTACCCAATGCACAACCTTTTCAAATAGCACTTCACAGACTTATGATATAGTTATTTATGGCGGCACCTCTGCAGGCGTTGCAGCGGCTGTCCAGGCTAAACGTATGGGCAAAACCGTGGTCATAGTATGTCCGGAAAAACATCTGGGCGGGTTAACCGCCGGCGGACTGACCTGGACCGACTCCGGCCGCAAAGAAGCCGTTGGCGGCATCTCACGGGAGTTCTATCAGCGCATAAAGAAACATTATGATAAACTAGAATCCTGGAACTATCAGAAACCGGAAGAATATTCCCGGTACCGCCCTGATGACGATGCAATGTGGGTATTCGAACCACACGTAGCGGAACAGGGCTTCGAGGAACTTGTGGTAGAATGCAAGATTCCTGTCTATCGGAACGAGTGGCTCAAACGCAGAGAAGGTGTTAAGAAAAACGGTTCTCGCATTATCTCTATCACTATGCTCAACGGCAAAACATATCGCGGTAGGATATTTATCGACGCAACCTATGAAGGCGACCTTATGGCAACCACTGGTGTGAGCTATCATGTCGGCCGTGAGGGCAATGACGTTTATGGCGAAACTCTAAACGGCGTCCAAACACGAAATGCAACAAGTCATCAATTCGAAAAGCCCGTCGATCCGTACGTTAAAACCGGCGATCCAGACAGTGGATTATTACCACTAATCCATTCCGGTAATCCTGGAAAAGAGGGTATGGGAGATAACCGTATTCAGGCTTATAACTTCCGTATGTGCCTGACGAAAGTGACCGAGAATCGCATACCTTTCCCTAAACCGGATAACTATGACCCGATGCAATATGAGCTGCTTGCCCGATACCTCGATAAAGGCTGGCGAGCCATATTCGCAAAGTTTGACCCTGCGCCAAACCGGAAAACTGATACCAACAATCATGGGGCCTTTTCAACCGACAATATCGGCATGAATTATGACTATCCTGAAGCCACCTACAAGCGACGTCGAGAAATCATCAAAGAACACGAAGATTATCAGAAAGGTTTAATGTGGTTTCTCGCATACGACCCGCGCGTCCCTGTGGATGTACGCGAAAAAACGAGTCAATGGGGTCTTGCAAAGGATGAATTCAGAGACAACGACCATTGGCCCCATCAAATTTATGTTCGTGAGTCAATGAGAATGATTGGTGATTTCGTCACAACCGAGCTGCACCTGCGAAGGATAAAACCGACACCAAAACCTATAGGTATGGGTTCCTACAACATGGATTCACATAATGTCCAGCGCTATGTCGATGAAAAGTGGTAACGCACGCAACGAAGGCGATATCCAGATCAATCCCGGCGGTCCTTACCCGATTTCATATGGGGCTATCGTTCCAAAGGCCTCCGAGTGCACAAATCTGCTCGTGCCGGTCTGCGTTTCCTCGTCACACATCGCCTACGGTTCGATTCGCATGGAGCCTGTCTTTATGATTCTCGGTCAGTCCGCCGCCACAGCCGCAGTTATTGCCATAGATAACAGTACCGACGTGCAGAATGTCGATTACTCTAAACTGCGATCGCGTTTACTTGCCGACGGCCAGGTACTTAATCTTCGTTGATTTATGACACATACATAGTAAAATATGTAGTTTCAGGGCCGACACCTAAGAGATGAATACAGATGCTATGACAAAGCTGTTTTTACCTGTCTCATCTCTCAGCTCTTAATACTTTTACAGTCGGCAAATCATTTTCAATAAATGCTCGGTGGTAACATTCAATCCTTCCATCCTCGCCACCCAAAAACAAGTCAAGCCGCCCATCCCCGTCAAAATCAACAACCTCAGGTGCAGTACTGTGTTCACTGCTCATAGCGATTTGTCTTTTTATCAGTTCGCCCCGCCAAGTGAAAACAGCTTTCTCCGCATATCCTACATTCTCATACCATCCAGCATTTTCCACCTTCTTCAACAAAGCCGTGTCCTGGCCGAACAGATGATGCGCATTGTGAAGTATATCCAGATCTCCGTCGCCGTCCCAATCCACAACAATAATCCTCGCTCGCCCGGATTGACCACCAGCATGTTCTGATATACGAATTGGGGCACCTTTTTCATTCCTGAAAATGCGTCGTCCAGGTTTTAGCCATTTTTCTCCATTTTTCAAAAATGCTTCATAGTAAGCCAGATAACCCTCGTAGTCCACCGTCACATAATCTGTGAAGCCATCCCCATTCCAATCCACCGCCGCTGGCCTACAACGCCAATGTGTAACCAGTTCCGTCGGAGCGGGCTGCCTCCAAAGCCATTCTGGTTTAGGTGGTTTATCCGGCCAGTCCACCAATAACGATTTCCCTGCTGCTAATCTTGGATTCTTCCTGCCACCGATATTCTCATAGAAGTAATGTTCCCCACTGACATCTGAAAGTAACAGGTCAAGGTCACCATCTTCATCCCAGTCCACCACTTCCGGCATAGTATAGCCATACTTCGCCTCATCCGGTCCCTGTATCGAACCGGCGTTACCGGCTAACACGCGTATTTCCGTGCCATTTGCTTTTAACCTTCTGCCCAGGACGTATGAAAATTCATCAGGCCTGTCACTTATATTCTTGAAATACTCAACAAAGCCAGAGGAATTCCCGACCAAAAGGTCCATATCACCATCGCCATCCCAGTCACACGAGACCGGCACCGATAAACAGCCTGCATCTATAACAGTATCCCATTGCAAAAGAAATCGTTCCTCGCTCAATTTCCCCCCTGCCAATTGTTCTATCCAGGTCGGCCGCCCATCTTCATTACCAAGTAAAATATCCAAATCCCCATCACTATCCATATCAGCCAGATAAGGGCGAACATAAATACTAAAGGGTTTTTTATCATCCGCTGTCTTTAGCGAAAATGCCTGCGCCAGCTCAGCTTTTCCTCCTTTGCCAACGTTCTCAAAATACAGCAACTCAAACGAATTGCCAGCCATCAAGTCGACATCACCATCTTCATTCCAGTCTCCGGCACTTATGCTGACATCACCATACAATTCTATCGGCACTTCATTGACTCTCACTACGGCTGCTTCCGCAAAGGCCGGCTTTTTTTCCGTCCCAATGTTCTTAAGAAAAACAATGCCGCTGCGAAGATTCTCCCCCAACCAAACGCCAAGAGACGAAAAAGGCGGACGACTCCTGTCCCAGATTGCTCCTGATGGATAATAATCCCGTGACAGCCGACGAACCGTCAGCAAATCTCGTAAACCATCGCCATCCCAATCAATATAAATCCCGTCGGCACGACCATACTTTGGCAGTGCTATAAAATCTTTCAACTCAAAGCCCTCATCTTTACGAATCAGCTTGTAAACGCGATTTTCAATCAGCAGTTCAACTCGCCCATCACCATCCCAGTCGATGGGCTGAAATTTTCCTTTGACCGGATGAATTCTTTGGCCAGAAGCAAACCATGGCCGCCCTCCCATTCCTGTATTCTCAAAATAATAAATCCCCCTCTTCTCAACTGTTCCCGAATACGCCACAAACAGATCACTGTCACCATCTCGGTCGGCATCAGCGGCGGCAACCATTTCATTGTATCCCCCACTGATGGGTCCAAGGATATGACGATTACCAAACGAAAGAAAATCGCCGTCTCCCACCACAGGCATTTCCGCCATTGTATTTGTAACGCCATTGCCCTTTCTGGAAAAATATATCGCGAATCGACACACGCCCCTGATACTCACCCTCCAACTGATAGTCAATCGAACCGGAAAGCCATCCTTACGAATACGACAAGGGATGTAAAACTTCTCTTGATCTTTCTTCTCAGAGTCGCAGAGCAGCACTTGTCCTCGTGCGTCATAGGCCACCACGCGAATGCTATTTAGATTTATCTTAGCCGCTGACAAATCAAGCGTTTTTCCAATCTCCTGCAAATCCATCTCCACGCTCACAGGCGTAGTCTTCCATAGTAATCGACCTGGCGTAACTGAAACTATCAGACGATACTCATTCGTCCCTATCCAGCGAATTCCATCGGCCGCAATGCACCTCACCGATAAAGCAAAACAAACAAGAACTATCAATTCTATCGTGATTGCGGAAATTTCTTTTCGCCAGATATTGTACATAATTGACTCTATTATTTTTCTGTCGATATGCTTTCATCAAGCCACGTCGGATTAGATTCGTAATGTTACTTACTTGAAATCAAACGGATTCAACGAAACACTCTGCACAAACATACTTCACATTGGAGAAGTTTTTCCAAAAGCAATCTCTCCTGCTTCTTCTCTGATAACCTCAATGAAGTTGATAATCGGGGCCTGATTCATCTGCGGATTAGCCGACTGGGGAAGTAGTTCAAGGATGATAACATTTTCGGCTTTAATACCTACGAATTCTTTTATAACAGCTCTGTTGATTTGACCTGCTGTTTTTAGGATATCAAAGCTTTCTAATACCACTTTGTCCTGAAGTTTGATATCAAAGACACGCCGACCTTCTTTGTCATCCGGCATAGCTTTAAATCCAAGGCGGACAGTGTATATTGCGGCTTTTTGTCCGGCAGCATTATCAGTCAGCGGTACTTCGCAACGTGTCATACCCTGACAACCGGATGTGAACAGCCAGGGCTTCTTAGTTCCAGCTATGTAAACACCTTTGAAGTCACGACTGAAATATCCCATTCCCGGTAAGGTCTTGGCATTAAGATCAAACTTAACGCCGTAATTGGGGAAGTGATTATACGAACTGGTTTTCGGATTTGGATAGCCGAACCATACAGTTCCATCATCATCCTTCATGTCCGCTGAGGCACCGAAATTAACGGCAAAACGTTTAACAGGGCTGAGCTTGCCGGGTGTAACAAAGACGGCCCAGGGCTGAGTTCTGTTTGGTTTGCGTTTCATAGCCAATGAGCAGCGGACCGGATATGAGCATGTGCAGCCAGCCGCCGCCTCCTGAGAAAGCAATAAGCCGCCTGCCGGAATAACACTAATGGCGCAGCCTGGGCGATAGGCACCAAAAATAGTGACTCCGTCGTCTCTTTCCAGGTCATAAAACGCCGTGCAGGCCGAGCGATAGAAAATCCCCTTCGCTGAAGCAGCAGTGATGCCGCAAGTGTGGCCGGGTCGTAAAAATTCCCAGGGTACCTGCTCACCGGTAATTGGATGATCTCGCATAACAATCTCACCTGTCTGAAGTTCACAGGCTTGAGGCTTTAGGATGATCTTATCTGCAACAATGACCGGCCTTGTTCGGTAGTTCAGAGCACGAGACCAAACCATATCGCCCTTCTCACCGGATAACGCCGTTATGCGACGCCATTTCATACCGCCTTCTCTGAATCTCCATGCGTCATGGTTGCCGTGATTGCCGAAAAACAGGAGCAATCCGCTGCTGTATGCGGCTCCCATTTTATCGCCGCAGCATCCCGTCAAATCGACTGGTCGCCTCCAGATTAACTCGCCTGTTACGGCATCGAGGGCAAAAACATTCCTTACGTCGGCATCATCATAAGTTAAACTACCTTCGAAAAACTCCTCCTTGAACAACTCAGC
The DNA here is from genome assembly GCA_019456195.1 of Planctomycetota bacterium. GTDB lineage: Bacteria > Planctomycetota > Phycisphaerae > Sedimentisphaerales > Anaerobacaceae > NIOZ-UU13. The sequence continues at coordinate 12,761 of VRUK01000041.1, forward strand.
TTTCAAAGAACTGATGAGATATTCAACCTGGGCTTTCTGACCATACGATTTATTTTCCTTAAGCTTCTCAGCTAAAAACTTTTTCTTTTCCCTCAGCTCTTCAAGAATTCCTGCTCTTTCTTTATACGTATCCTCTTTTATTAGTTTTCGCCTTCTCTTCAGGGCTCGTTTTCTTTGGCCTTCTTTTATTCCGCTGTCGGCGTAAAAGATTTTACCATCTCCGAGTGTGATAGTTATGTTAGCAATCTTTTTCCCATCACGCTTCCAAAGCAACTCGCCCGTTTCTGTGTCCATGGCGAATATCCTGTCGCTCACCATTAAATTATCTGTCACAGAGTTTGTCTGGAGGAATTCACCTCCTCGGGCAAAAGATGTCATAGTGCGATACATAATCCCTGATCTTTGAACAGCCATCTGTATATCTTGCGGTTCAGGATACAGTTTTCTGGCGGACTTATACGAATCTCTGTGTTCCTCAGGAATATCCTCAATCTTCTTCCATTTCCCATTTTCCACGAAACGCTTCAAAACAGCACCGTAATCTTCATTCATAGCTGTGGCACTCGAACCGTAGAGAATATTACCGACGACCGATATATAACCCCATCGGCGAGTGGACCCGTCAGAAGAAGGAGGGATGTTATATTCACGCATTGTCCGACCCGTCGCCGGATCCAGGCGGTAGCATTTATCATGAGCAGCAATATAAAGACCGTTCTCCGTTACAACCAGATTTCCAGAATCGGCCTTGATTTTCACACGTACCGCTCCCGGAATCTCCCTTTTCCACAGCAATGTCCCGTTGAACGCGTCAACAGCCATGATTAGCTCTTCACCCTGCATAAATAACCGACCGTCCATTGAGACCGGGCTTTGAGCGCGGGCGTGACGTTCGGTCATCCCCTGTGGGCCCGGCTCTCCATACCAGAGAACACCCAAAGGACCATATACCAACTCATCGTCCGAGCAGGCTGTATTTTGTGGATTACCGTATTGTTGTTGCCAGGCGCCGGCTCCTTCAAGAGGTCCCCGGACGAATTTTCGCCAGACAACATCTCCATCGCGATGAAAACTCAGGCACGCCGTTCCTCCCCAGGGGCGAAGAATACGCTGCCCTTCTTCTGTCGTTCCGGTCGTATTGCCAGTAATGAGCATCTCATCAGAGACAATCAGGTTGGCAAAATAATCCGGCAGAGACTCCATATCCCAGGGCTCAACTACTACTTGCTTTCCCAGCAAGCCGGCGGCATCAAGGTATTTTCGGGCAGATGATAGTTTTTCAGGATCTTGTTCCAGACCGACAATTTTTAATTCTGTCCTTTTAGCCAATTCATAAGCGAGCCGCCCCTGATTACAGTCCAGCACCAAAGCATATCCATTCTTTATACCGCTTTCGGCTAAGATTTTTTCCGCGGCGGCCTCGTATGTTTCGGCAAGTGAATCGTTAGGAAAGAGATCTGCTTTTATCTCTTGTTTAATTTCTTTAACCGCAGCAACTTCTGTCTCGCTGAAGCAGTAAACAGGCCCTTTGTCGCTGCTCACAATCAGATGACCGCCGGAGGCAGCCAATCCAATCGCGGCACCATTCACATCACTCTTCCACATTTCTATACCGGTTTTTGAGTCAATACCGACGACAAATCCTTCACCCCCGGCAAAAACAACATTACCGGCCAATATTATCGAGCGAAGCCCCCTTCGTGCATAGTGCCATTCATAGCTTGAATCTTTTAACCGCTTTTCTTCAGCAGCCATAGAAGCGTCTTTTCGGGTTAGTTCATCAATTTGCCTTTTTATTTTTTTGCCGGCAGTATCATTGGCTGATTCAAGTTGACTCTTCAAGCTTGATAATTGAATTGTCAGTTTTTTACGTTCACTTGCCAGTCTGCCAGCTTCTCTTACAGCCTTGGTGTACCTTGGCCGGTTAATAGCATAAATCCTGTCCTTGGCCAATACATATGATACCTCACGGGTAAGAACCATATCAATCCCAGGAAACCATGCAAAAGCCTCTCCTTCCCGCCTGCCTGATTTCGCATCGTAGGTGACTTTGTGAGGCTTGCCGGAGTAATCGTCGCCGGAGATAAGCTTATCATTATCTATCAGCGCCCACGTTCCTCCACGCTTGCCGCCGGGAGATGCACAGAACAGGAATTTTCCGGTTTCGCGGTCGAAGGCAGCGGGCATAGACCGGCCGGAAGGAACATAAAGGACTTCCTGAGACGCTACCAGATAGCCATGCGGCGATATCCCGCCGAATTCCAGCTCGTGTGCACGGTCACCGATAGTATCGTTTTTCCAGACGACCGAACCATCCTCAGCACTGAGGGCACAAATGTATAATCCTTCATACGGAAAAACACCTGCTGCGAAATAGACAATCCCCTTGTCAACCAGGACACTGGTCCTAACCGGCCAGAGAGATATCATTCTGCCGTTTCCAATAACCTTTTCATCACTGGGTCCGGCTCGATATTTCCAAATAAGCGAGCCGTCTTTGGCATCAAGACAATATACATAACCATCATCGGAGCCAACATAAACACTGTCATTAAAAACTGTGGGAGCAAAACGAACCGGCCCCTGCGTAAAGAATTCCCAGCGTATTTCGCCTTTATTCGCATCGATTGAATAAACCTTGTTTGTAATACTGGAACCAAAATAAACATTGTTATCAGCCATTACGACGTGATACGCATTATCGTTGTGCATTCTCGGCAACTCTTCCGCAGGCATCGGCCAGGCGGGCTTGGGTTGATGGGTGGGAAGATATTTCCATTGCAGAAAAAGCCTCGGCCCAACAGTTTCAGAGGTAACTCCGCTTCGTGTTATCTCAGACCGGTAAGTACCCCAATCCTCTGCGATACCAACATCACAAACAATAAATAAAGTGAGAAAAGTAAAAATAACAATAAAAGTTCGGTAACTCATCAATTCACGCTCAGTTTTTCTCGTTGCGATTTGCTGTTTCATTTGGGTATCTCCTCTTTGAATGATAATAGATGTTTGGCATTTCATATCAAGTCAGTTTACTTCCAATATGGTTGGATTGCATTATAACTAAATCTACTGCCTCAGTCCAGTCTTTTTAGCAATCAAACTCTATATAACTACGTAACAGTTTTTACATTAAATACGTCACCGTTTCCTTGCAAACCATAGTAAATACAATATACTTATCAGAGTATTAACCTTGTTAAATAAATGAGGAGTAAATGATGAACAACAAACCAAAATTTACTATTTTCGCAATCTTAATCCTTACACCAATGACTACGATTTATGCTTCAGGTAACAAAAATAGTTTAATCCCCAAGCTTATGGAACAACCGGGCATTGTCGAGGCACAGTTTCTCTTCGAAAAAGCTCCGTTTCGCTCAAGCCACGCCTCAACCATAGTAGAAACACAAGACAACTTCATCTCGGCATATTTCGCAGGCACCGACGAAGGTAATAAAGACGTCGGGATATGGATTAGTATTAAGCCAAAAGATAGTTCCTTCTGGTCGGAGCCGGTCGAGGTTGCAGACGGGATTCAATTCAGTCGGCTGCCCTCAAAAGAGCAAGAGCGACATCCCTGCTGGAATCCTGTATTGTATCAGGCTGATAATGGACAGCTACTTTTGTTCTACAAGGTCGGTCCCACTCCCGCAAGCTGGTGGGGGATGCTAACCGTATCGAACAATCAGGGGAAAACTTGGTCCGAACCGCGGCGGCTGCCTGAAGGTATCCTCGGACCGGTCAGGGCCAAACCGGTCAAACTCCCTGATAAAACTCTGCTTTGCGGGTCGAGTACGGAAGATAAAGGATGGCGAGTGCATATGGAAATAACTCCGGACCTCGGCAAAACCTGGAGCAGAACAGAAGCACTTAACAATGGTAAGGACTTTCCCGTTATTCAGCCCACTATACTCACTTATCCGGATGGAAAGCTCCAGATTCTTTGCCGCAGTCGGAGGAACCTGCGACAATCGTGGTCAACCGATGGAGGAAAAACGTGGAGTCCGCTAATACTATCGATACTGCCCAACCCGAGCGCTGGTATCGATGCCGTTACTCTGGCGGATGGACGGCAACTGTTGGTATATAACCACTCTGCAAGAGGGAGGGACCAATTGAACGTGGCGGTCTCGACTGATGGCAAGAACTGGAAGGCGGCTCTGAAACTGGAGGACAGTTTCACGATAGGCGGAAAAAAGGCTTACGGCGCCTACCCTGCAGCAATCCAGGCCTCCGATGGCTTTGTTCACATTACTTATACGTGGCGGCGTGAAAAGATAAACTACGTGGTCATCGATCCGAGCAAGCTGGTATTGCATGATATTCGCGACGGAAAATGGCCTGAGTAAAAAGTCCTCAGCAAAGTGTAATCCGCTCATAGATTAGTAGTTAACTATATGCAGATTGCTACACTGAAAGCACTTTTTATATAATTACAACTCAATAGTTACACTGCATAACCGATGAGGACAGATATGAATCTATTACTTTCCACAAGACTTACATTATCTCTCACTGTTATTTTCCACATCACCTTTTTCTCATTTATCTCGCCATCTCAGGTGAAAGCAGAATCAGAAAAAATGAATATCGCACCTAATCATTCATTCGAAAACGATTTGACAAAAATCAAAACGAATCTGTGTAATTATGGCGGATGGTTCCCGATAGGTGTTGTAACAGAAGACGGCAGCAGTGAAATGAGAATTGTAGAAGATATCGCTCATACGGGAATGAAATCCCTGCGAGTAACGCCTAATTCCAATATTTTGAAGGGAACGATATATTATAGTCAATACAATGCTGGCGAGGAGGTCAGAAAAAACATCACTAATGTTGGCCTAAGCGGCACAAGAACAATTGCCTTGCGTTTAGACCAGGATATATTTTCCTGCGATGCGTCTGTTTGGGTAAGGAAATCGCCCGATCAGGAAATCACTCTGAAAGCAATTTGGTACACACGCCGAAACCGCACTCCATTCATTAAAATAGCCGAAAATATAGTAAGTAAGCCGGTTGAAAGCGAAAACGGCTGGTACAAATATTCTCTGCACGCTATACGTTGCCACACTGCTCGCCAGGTTCAAATTGCCATCGAAACAAAGGGCAATAAACCATTGTATATCGATGATGCAGAAATCTACCTCAACCGCAATCCACACGTAGATATATTAGTTGACCAGCTTGGTTATGAAACAAAGTCAAATGCAAAGGGTATTATACTTCAATCCTCTATGTTACTGCGTCAACCTCCAGGCTCTTTTTCGCTAATAAATCTTGAAAATAATACGAAAGTATTTACTGGAAAGTGGAAAGAGCTTGGCTATTACCGCCAATGGGATTTATATCACCGGGAAGGAGATTTTTCTGTCTTTAATACACCGGGTCGTTTTGTTGTGGAAACTGTAATTAACGACAAAGCTTATTATTCGCCCCCTTTTGAAATTAGTAACAATCTATTGCTTTCAAAGACAAGTGAAAAAGCCTATCGATTCTTTTATTATCAGCGTTGCGGCATGTCCATTCCTTCTTTTCATGGGGCTTGCCACCTCGACGATGCCCAGATGTCTGACGGCAGTTATAAAGACTTAGCCGGCGGCTGGCACGATGCAGGTGATTATAATAAATATAATGGCTATACACCTGAATCCGTTTATGCTCTTGCTTTTGCGTACAATAATCGCAGAGATTTTTTTAACCAATTCGATCGAGATGCAAACGGTAAGGCGGATATTTTGGACGAAGCCATCTGGGGTGCTGAATTTTTAGAGAAATGTATAAATCCCGAAACTCTGGATATGATAGCAACAATCAGTTCCGGCTACGGCTATTGGGGTAAGCCGGAGAAAGAAACTGATAATTTACCCAGGACTGGCGACGAACGCCGCGTTCGTGATAACAGGGTAAATGCATCTGCCTGTATGCCCGGCTTCGCTCTACTGGGAAAATATGTACCAAAATACCTTGATATCGCAGAACGTCTCTACCAAAAACACGGTGGTAATATGCCGGTAATCCTGGCTCTTTATAATGCAACTCAAAAGCAGGTATATCGTGATGCGGCCAGGAATCGCACACAAACGCTGTTGCCAGAGAAAAAAACAAGCACAACAGGTTTTCGTGAATTGGCGGAATACGCGATTGCTTTTCCAAAAGACAAGCTGGTCCCTAAAATAAAATCAATTGCAAAAATGCGATTAGAAGAACTCAGGATTATCTGCAACAATCCTTTCAAAATCACGCGACGCAGGGACGATAATGGAAATCTCATATTCTTTCTTCATTATCGAGATGTTAATAATTGGTATGTCGGCGAGAGCCGTGAACTGTTAGATACGGCTTACGAGGGCATTTTGCTGGAAAAACTTGGATTTACAGAAGGCCGCATAATTGCGGAAAATCAGGTACACTGGATTCTGGGCAGAAATCCTTATGGCGTATCCACAATGGAAGGTGTTGGGAGTGTCTTTGTCCCTCAGTATCATCATCGGTATAACGCTATCCCGGGGAATCCGCGCGGCGCTGTACCCGGGGCTATTGTCAACGGTATAACCAGAGCATGGCCAGACCATGACCGTCCATGGCTGGATATGCATCCGGAACCAAATGCGGATTACCAAGCCAACGAGCCCTGGCTGCCGCACAATAATCGCTGGCTTTTTCTGATCGCAATCTGGTGAGCACATCTTTTTTCCAGTTGTCGATGCTCTATTGTTACTATCGTTTTTCCCACTATCCGACATGTAAAAGAAGGTTAAAAGAAAAATAAGAAATTGAGAAAAATCACACAAAAAAGACAAAACCGTAACAAAACGGTAACATTTAATCGGCATAATCTTTCATATTAAGATGAAATAAAAATAATTATTACAAGTCCTGGAGGTATAGCATGTTCCGGAAGCTCGTTTTCGTACTGACCTTAACGTTGACCACTTTTATGTCGTACACCACAGCAGCAGAGCAAACCCTGCCCCCTGCGATCCAGTGGATTCCAGAAGATGCGGTGATTGTGCTGGAGGTAACCAGGCCGAAAGCTCTGATCGAGGCATTTTGTAATGACAAAGCAACTGCTACCATAACAGCATTGCCACTTTACAAACAACAGGCATCGAAGCCTCAGTTCAAAGAATTCCTCAATATAGTCAGCTTTATTGAAACCACGTTAGGCACAGACTGGCGAACAGGGCTCGAGAAACTAACGGGAGCAGGTATTACACTTGCGGTGTGTCCCGAAGATACGGTGTTTTTGATTATCGACGCTGAGGATGAACAGATACTGGAGCGGTTTCATGAGTTTTTCCTCAACGTTGCTCGATCTGAAGCTGAAAAAAAGGGTAAATATAATATAGTAAAATCCAAAGAGTACCAGGGTCTCACAGCCTGGACGTTCGACGGGAAAGAAGCACACACGATTATTGGAAAGCGGCTGATCTTTGCTAATAAAGCAAAGAAGCTTAAAGACATTGTGCAGTATCGTTCACAAGCAAACAAAGCGAGTGTAGCGGCAAATCCCGCCTACCAGGCCGCAAAACAAACTGTGGGGACTGATGCAATTGCTCAAATCTTTATCAATCTCAAACCTTTGATGGGCATTCCACAAGTCGCTCAAATATTCAGTCAACAAAACGAAAATCCTCTGGCGGCACTGGCTTTCGCGGGAATTTTCGAAGCAACACACGATTCGAATTGGCTGGCATTGGGATTACATATTGAAAATAACACGTTGGTCTTTCGAGCATCCGTTGACAGCAAGAAGGTAGCTGCGACAAGTCCCGCCGCGTTTGCCTTGCCAAAAAAGAGGGGTGAAGGTGTTTTTCCAAACCTGTCGGTACCGCGTCAAATCGCCGCGTTAAGTTTTTATCGCGACCTTCATCAATTCTACTCCGCCAAAGATGAACTCTTTCCTGAACGTACATCAGGATTGATTTTCTTCGAGAACATGATGGGCATCTTCTTCAGCGGGCGTGACCTTACCGAAGAGGTTCTGGCAGAAACCAAGCCCGAAATCCGCTTTGTGGTAGCCGAGCAGGACTTCGACTCCGCAATCGGCACGCCGCAGATTCAGCTCCCGGCCTTTGCCGTTATCCTGCGGCTCCAGAATCCCGAGCAGTTCAATGAAGTAGCCGAGGAAGCATGGCAAAAGGCCCTGGGTTTAATTAATTTCACTCGCGGCCAGCAAGCAATGCAAGGGTTGATTATAGATCGCACAGTCCACGGAGGAACAAAGTTCTCAATGGCTTACTTTTCCACATCCGGGCTCGACGAGAAAAATAATTTGGAACAGCGATTTAATATCCGCCCTGCCCTGGCAATGCCGGGTGAATATCTAATTCTAAGTTCTACTGATGATTTAGCAAGAGACCTTATCGATTCCTTGAACCGAGAAATGCAACATAATGTCAAACCAGTTGCCAACACCCACAGCTTAGTAGAAATCGACACAGCCCAGTTAACATCGATATTAAAAGCCAACCGAGACACAATGGTGCGCAGCGACATGGTTAAAAAGGGCAGCTCGCAAGAAGAGGCCGAAACAGGGATCGACATGCTCATTACGCTGGTAAAGTTAATTGAACGCGCCAAGCTGGGCCTTGGTACCCACGAAGGCCTGACCAAGGCGCGTCTGGAAATAAAGCTGAACTTATAGTACCCACGGACATGTTTATAATCCGGCCATGGACTAAAATTTAGCGGTATGTTGGTTGGAAATATCTAAAAGGAGTTACTCATGATTGAGCAAGTTGAGAAACCACCTGGCCAACATCAATCAAAACAAGCTCGCTCGGCAATCGACGAAAAGCTGACCGATCCAGGTTGGGCATGGGCTGTATATCAGCCGAACGCCCAGCAACCGTGGAATCTTATCCGAGCAGGACACTTGTTTCGACGAGCAACATTCGGAGCCGGTTGGGAACAGCTTCAGCAAGCGCTGTCCGACGGGCCGCAACGAACCATTGATAAGCTGCTTAAACCACAAGCCGATACGACAGCTTTCAACAATATATACGATGGATATGACAACTCTGCCGCCGGTTCCATTAAAAGCTTGAGAGCATGGTGGCTTCGGCGGATTATTCAGACACCACATCCGTTACTTGAAAAGATGACACTATTCTGGCATAGCCATTTCGCCACCAACAGCGACAAGGTTAAAAATCCCAGGTTGATGCTGCAGCACATCCAGCTTCTTCGCAGTCATGCTCTGAGTTCATTCCAAGACATGCTCCAAGCTATTTCACACGACCCAGCAGTACTCATTTATCTTGGAGCTGACGCAAACCGCAAAGCATTACCAAATGAGAACTTCGCAAGGCCGCTCATGGAAAACTTCACGATGGGGCCCCCCGGCAACTACAAGGAAAAAGATGTCAGAGAAGCAGCAAGGGCCTTTACAGGCTGGTTTGTGCTGAGGAGCCAGCTTCGTTATATATCCCGTGAACACGATGGAAATATAAAGGAGGTCCTTGGTGAACGAGGCAATTTCACAGGCGACGACGTGGTAAGGATTGCGCTGAAACAACCAGCCACATCTCGGATGCTGGTCAGAAAGCTGTATCGTTGGCTGATTTGTGAAACCGAGGAGCCCAATGCGGCTATGATTAGCCCTCTGGCTGAAACCTTCGCAAAAGACTACGATATAATGAAACTCACCGAGACGATGCTTCGTTCCAATTTATTCTTTTCCCAGGCGGCATATCGCCGGCGGATTAAAAGCCCGATAGAGTTCGCACTGGGCATAGTACATGCCCTGGAAGGGGTCGTATCCACAACACAGCTTGAGAAAGACCTGGCTGGTCTTGGTCAGAATCTATACAATCCGCCTACGGCAAACGGATGGGCTGGCGGACGGAATTGGATTGACAGCGCTACACTTACGGGGCGCAGCAATCTTGCTTTGTCGCTGCTGCTGGGCTCGGGGCCATATGGCGACAAACTCAATCCCCGAGTTCTGGCCAACAAGCACGGGTGCACAACCCTCAAATCCGCAGGACAACTCCTGCTGGATTTGTTCCTGCAAAGTAACCTTGCTCCCGATGTTCATCAGTCCATATTGAAAACGGTGCAAGCAGCTTCCGGAAATGGCAGTGATGATGAAGATGCAACGTTGCGTCGGTTTGCACATATAGTAGTTACGCTTCCTGAGTTTCATTTAGCTTAAATTTTGGGGAAAACACAATGTCATATACCCGACGTAATTTTCTGAAAGCCACTTTAGGAAGCTCAGCTCTGTTATCTCTCGCTCCCGCAGCACCGAACTTTCTTGTTCGTTCAATGATGGCTGCTGCACAACAGCGAAATGAACGCGACACTGTTCTCGTAGTGGTTCAGCTCTCGGGTGGAAATGACGGCCTGAATACGGTCGTTCCATACGAAGATGATGAATATGCCAGAAACCGCCCTACTTTGCGTCTGTCCCCCAACGAAATACACAAGATCAATTCGCGATTAGGCTTCCATCCGCGAATGGGAGCATTCATGCGTCTGTACGAGCAGGGACACTTAAGTATTATTCAGGGCGTTGGCTACCCGAACACGGACCGCTCACATGAATCCGGGATGCGGGTATGGCATACAGCAGCTCCCAATGAGCCCGATTGTCAGACGGGATGGCTGGGCCGGACAGTCGACAGCATTCGGGAGCCAAATAGTATTAACACACCCGCCGTGTTTGTCGGACCGATCGTCCAGCCTTTCGGCCTGAACGCAAAGAATGCCATCGTCCCCTCTATCAGCTCACTTGAAAATCTAAAAATGCGAGAAATGCATAGCCATCATAAATACAAATCTCAACGGAAACGCGCGGCCGGACTTCCCCGCCCTGATCAGAACAATCCACTGACGCAGTTCCTGCAGCAGTGCACACAGAAAGCCTATACCAACAGCGAGCGAATCGGGGCAGTAATGAAAAATACGGCCAACACAGCCGAATATCCACAGTTCGAACTTGCTGGTAGCCTTCGTAAGGTCGCTCAACTTATTCGGGCTGATATTGGTATCCGGATATTCTTCACGGAACTTGGTGGTGGCGGAATCGGAGGCTTTGATAATCACGCAAACCAATTAGGCAACCATTGCTCTCTGCTGCACCACTTTTCTGAGTCAATCGCAGCATTTATCCACGATCTGAAGCGAGACAAACAGTTGGATCGTGTTCTGCTGATGACCTTCTCGGAATTTGGCCGGACCGTTAAGGAAAATGGACGCCGCGGCACTGGACACGGCGCGGCCGCTCCAATCTTCCTGGCCGGTGGCAAGCTCAAAGGTGGCCTTTTCGGTTCACATCCCAGTCTGTCAGATCTGGATAACGGCGCCTTGAAATTTCACACTGACTTTCGCAGTGTGTATGCAACCGTGTTGGACCGATGGCTTGGCTTCGATAGCAGGAAGGTACTTGACAAACAGTACGAACCGCTCAATATCTTGAATATATAACTTGTATGCTACTTAATCTTGATGATGATGCAATTTACGGTTGTATTTTCTTCATTAACCATGCCATATTCTGACCAAGAGTTTTCATAGTCTGCACACCTTCCTCATCTTTCTCAACTTCACCTTTTTCCAGCCCAAAACTCATGTTCCAGTAGCATGAACCCGGTATTATCATACCGCTGATTAAGAAAAAATGATTCATCGAATCATACGCGTGGATTGCCCCTCCCCTGCGGACCGCCACGACAGCAGCTCCGACCTTTCTTGCAAACATTTCATTATTGGCTTTGGCCACCAGTCCGGCCCGGTCAATAATCGCCTTGAGTTCAGCGCTTACATCGGCAAAGTAAGTTGGAGAAGCCAGAATGATTCCGTCAGCTTTCAGCATCTTTTCGATACAGTCATTGACGATATCGGTTTTAACGCTGCACTTCTTGTCCTTATTTTCAAAGCATTTATAGCAGGCGATGCAGCCTCGTATTGTTTGGCCGGAAAACTGTATCATTTCGGTTTCGATGCCTTCTTTTTCAAGCTCACCGAACACCTGCTTAATCATTATAGCGGTATTACCATCTTTTCTGGCACTGCCGTTAAAAGCTATGACTTTCATATTTACCTCTCATTTATTTTTGATTTATCCAGCATTCCATTCGAAAGAGCATGCGATTGTAATTCAGTTTATCATTTCCTGCAAGTATTTGGTTTGATAACCATTCCAATAATTGTAAAAAACACCTTTTGGACAGCTACATTAGCGATGATTTCTTGACAATCACAATGTTTGTTGTTCTACTAATCAATAATTCAACCGTAAGAGGTAAACGCTGGAAATGGAGCTTGATATGGATGATACACAGAAACTGACAACGCCGGCGAATGCTATCACCCGGCGTGATTTCCTTGGCAGCGCATTTGCGGCAACCGGAATGCTCACCGCACCATGGCTTGGACTTGCCGCTGCGAAAGCACAGACCATCGCGCCCGACCAGCGGCGGCGGATAGAAGCAGCGATTCCAACCAAAGCCTTCGCCCCGCCTCGCAGACACCGGAAGCTCCTTATTTTCGACCTCAATGTCGGATACGGCGGGCACGGTTCCATTCCTGCAGCCAACACGGCATTCAAGTTAATGGGTGAAAAGACCGGAGCTTTTGAAACGGTAATTAGCAAAGAACCATCTGTCTTCAAACCTGAAAATCTAAAGCAGTTTGATGCCGTCTTTCTGAACAACACTGTAGGCAATCTCTTTACTGACCCCACCTTAAGACAAAGCCTGATCGAATTTGTTTATGGCGGCGGCGGACTTCTTGGAGTTCACGGGACAACCGTAGCCTTCACCCGCTGGCCCGGAGCTCATGAGGACTGGCCGGAGTTTGGCATAATGTTAGGTGCACGCGGTGCAAACCACATGGACAGCAAAGAACACATCTTCATCAAGCTCGATGATCCCAATCATCCTGTCAATCAACCTTTCGGCGGTAAGGGCTTCGAATACCGGGATGAGTTCTTTCGTGTCCACGGGCCCTATTCGAGAAAAAGAGTCCGCGTACTTTTCAGTATCGATACCGATAAAACTGATTTCAAGGGACAACCTCGCGGCAACGTTTTGCGCAAAGATAATGATTACGCATTAGCGTGGTTACGGCAATACGGCCGGGGTCGCGTTTTCTACTGCACTATCGCGCACAATCCCTACGTATTCTGGGATTCGAAGATGTTACAGTTATATCTGGCGGCAGTGCAGTTCGCTATGGGCGACCTTGATTCCCCTACCATCCCAAGCGGCAGATTAACGCCTGCCATCCGCTCTCAGGAAAAGCTCCGCTGGCGCCTCGGCATCGAGGCCTACACCTTTAACAAATATACACTTTTCGAGGCGATAGATAAAACTGCTCAGCTCGGCCTGCCGTATATGGGCGGCCTGAGCTTTCAGAAAGTCAGTAAGAAGATTCCAAAGAACTTCGACGACAAACTCACCGATGACGAGCTGAAACAGATCCGACTGAAACTGGACTCAGCCGGTATTAGCCTATTGACATATTACTTCCACAATATCCCCGGCGACGAAACCGGATGCCGTAAGATTTTCGAGTTCGGACGTAAAATAGGAATTGAAACATTCATGTCAGAACCGCTTCCGGAAGCGCTGGATACAATCGAGAAATTTTGCGACGACTATGAAATCAACGTGGCCCTTCATAACCACGACCGGAAGGCTTCGCCTCAGTACTGGCACCCTGAAGGAATTATGAAGGCATGTCGGGGACGCAGCAAACGAATCGGGGCCTGTGGCGATATGGGCTACTGGATACGATCCGGCATCGACCCTATCAAGGCCGTGAACACGCTTAAGGACCGCTTGATTACCGTGCAAATGCACGACCTGCACGAGCTAAGCCCGAAAGGTCACGATGTGTCATGGGGCTCCGGCGCTGGCAGAACGGAGAACTTTATTGAGGAAATTCACCGCCTTGGTATAAGGCCAACCATGTTCGGCCTCGAATACTCATACAACTGGTTCAAATCGATGCCTGATATAGCAAGGTGTATTGACTTCTTCAACAAAGTAAGCATGAAACTGGCAAAGTGAGGTATTTAATGACTAAAATAGAAAATGCCAATGGAAACAACACTATCCGGATTACTCGGCGTAAATTCTTATCCCGCACGGCTGCGCTTTCAGGAACTATCGCCATGCCATGGATCATTCCCTCCTCAGTACGGGGCGCGAGCGGAAATTTGACACCAAGTAACCGAATAACAGTCGGTTTGATCGGCAAAGGAATAATGGGGAGCGGCCATTTACGCCGCCTGGTTGGCGACCGGGAAGTTCAAGTGCTGGCCGTATGCGATGTGGATCGTCTCAGACGCGATGACGGCAAGAGGCTTGTTGATGAAACCTACTCCGCCAGCCATGCCAGCGGAACTTATCGCGGCTGCGCAGCTTATAATGACTATCGTGAATTGCTGGCTCGATCTGATATCGATGCCGTTGTAATCGTAACGCCGGACCATTGGCACACTTTGCTGGCGATTGACGCGGTTAAAGCCGGCAAGGACGTCTATTGCGAGAAGCCGATATCGATCACTGTACGGGAAGGACGTCAACTTGTCGATGCAGTGCACAGGTATAGCCGGGTTTTTCAGACCGGTACTCAGTATCGTTCTATCCCGACAATTCGCGAGGTCTGCAATTTTGTGCGCGCAGGCGGAATCGGTAAGGTCAAACAAGTTTTCACTCTCTGGACCAAACTGGGCGGTTTCTTCGGAGCGCCACGCTTCAAGCCATACCGGCATCTGATGGACGTCGAGAATACCGGCAAGTCCTATACACCCCTTGATATAATCCTCCCGGCCGAAGAAGTGCCTGAGGGATTGGACTGGGACCTATGGGTAGGCCCGGCACTTTGGCATCCTTATAATCCGGGCTATCACCTGAATCCCTCCCCAGGCGTAGTGCCATGGGCATTCTGCGAAGATTTCGGAGCCGCCTCATCAACATGGCACCATTCTCACAGTGCAGACGTAATTCAGTATGCTCTGGGTGTAGAGGAAAGCGGACCGCTGGAATTCATTCATCCCAGCAGCGGAGAGTTTCCAACACTCACCTACAGATATGCCAACGGGACACTTCTTCATTTGGTCGATAACTGGTCAATGGTTAAAGATGTCTATAAAGCAGTTCCCTCAACCGCCCGATTAGCCGGAAACTTCGGCGGTATATTCGTCGGAGAACGAGGCTGGGTCACATCGATGACAACAGGCGGGCCCATCGAGGGAGGCCCCGAGACTCTCTTCGAAGAAATGAAACTGAGGACGCGCCAGGTAAATCCCGGCGAGAATAATCATCACGCTAACTGGTTCGACTGCATTCGAACTCGACGACGGACGAGCTGTGATGTAGAACTCGGCCACCGCTCGGCATCGCTCGGACATCTTACGATTATAGCGCACAAGCTGCAGCGATCTTTGAAGTGGGACCCGGTCAAGGAAGAGTTCCCCAGCGACGACACAGCGAACCGCCTGCTCTTCCGCGCGATGCGATCACCCTGGCGTATATGATATGCAGACAGAAGGGGACGGTGTATTCGTTTCCTACTTTGGAGTCTCAGTATCTTTCCATTTCATCATGGCCGGGCCTAACAGATAAGACATAATAAATGTTATACCAGTCCCAATAACTATCAACCAGCTCCAGGCAAGATCTATTGTTTTCTGTTTTATCAAAATCAAAAGTACCACACATACACCTGTGCTTAAAAGCATCGCCAGGACGTTTGCGAGATTGGCTTTTCGCTTTGTAAGCAAACCAAGCAAAAAGGCGCCGAGCATGGGGCCTCCTGTGATTGATAGTATCTGAAAAGCAAACCAGAGAATATTTTCCACCGGAGCACAAGCCGCCGCAATACCAGCCAGAACCAAACCAAAACCTACCACTGCCGCTCGTGAGACGAGCAGATAGTGCTTTTCCGAGGCGCCCCTTCGAATAAGAGGACGATATATATCAGTGACAAAAGAAGAACTGAGTGAACTTAGCGGCGAATCAACGCTGGCCATAAAGATTGCGCCCAGAACCAGACCTTTCAATCCGTTCGGTAAAACGTTTCTCGCAAAATGAGGAAGGATTTCCTTGAGTTCTTCAGGCAATGACAATGAAGAATTTTGCTGGTAGAACACAAAGAGCAGCGTGCCGGCAAGAAGATAGAGCCAGTAAACTGGTAAGACCGTGAAGATAGTGGAAATAATGGTCTTCTGACTGCTCTTTCGCGTCTCAACAGTGAGCAGTCTTTGGACCATTTCCTGATCAGTACCGAAGGAAACCAGACCGATAAAGAATCCGCTAATCAAAAATGCCCAGAATGTGGAGGCGTCTTTAAGATCGAACTTGAAATAAAATGTACTGAGAAGTTCCTCCTTATGCGCAGTCTGCAAAGCTGCAACCAGGCCGCCATCGATATGTTGAATAAGATAGCCGACGATCACGACACCAGCAACGACAAAGAACAAGGACTGATAAGCGCCGGCCCAGACGACCGCCTTAATACCGCCAAAGGCAATAAAGGCAATGCTAACAAGAGTAAATAACGTAATCGTCGCGGTCAGAGGCCAACCCATTATCACACCTACAGCCATGCACGTCGCATAAAGACGTACACCGGAAGCCAGCAGGCGTGTAATAAAAAAGTAAATCGAGCCGATGTACTGGGTTGCCGGCCCGAATCGATGACCCAGGAACTCGTAGATACTGGTGCAATTGTATTTGTAGAAGGCCGGGATGAATAGAAATGCCACGACAAGTCGGGCCAAAGCCAATCCAACCAGAAACTGAAGCCATCGCCAGTTTTCAGTGAAGGCAATGTGCGGAATTCCGACAATTGTCAGGGCACTGATCTCGGTAGCAACAAACGACAGACATGCCACGATGGGTGGGACACGTCGGCTTCCAAGAAAAAAATCGTTAGTATTTTTCTCCTCGCGTCCGAATACGTATGAAATAACAAACAGCCCTAATGCTCCTACACCTACAATCCCCCAGTCGAGTCCGCTGAGTGTGCCTGCCTGACCTATAATGAAATTCACGGAGTCTCCTCAATTGCTTTTCGTAAAAACTGGTTGCATTCGTCAAGTATTTTCAGAGCACCTGGCAAATTCGTCCGGCGAAAATGCATAACAATAGCAGTTTTAACCTTCCCCTGTGCATCTGCGAGAAGCCTTTTCGCACGGGGCCGGCTGAGATTGGTTATTTCCATCACTATTCGAACAGACCTGTCTCGCAATTTATCATTAGTCGCTTTCAGGTCAACCATAAGATTGCCATAGACCTTGCCTAATTTGATCATGGCTCCTGTAGTGAGTGTGTTGAGTACGAGTTTAGTCGCGGTTCCCGCCTTCATCCGAGTTGAACCTGTAACAACTTCCGGACCGACAACCGGATTAATGATGATTTCAGCAGGGATATGCTCAACAGCCTCCGGTGCACAGGTAATAAAAATGGTCGCCGCCCCTGTTTGCCTTGCCTGCTTGAGAGCACCATGCACAAAAGGAGTCATACCACACGCAGCCAGGCCAACCACGATGTCTTTTGCCCGAACACGTTTGTTGTTAATTGACGCAGCCCCACCCTCCGGGAAATCTTCAGCGCCTTCCGCCGACCGGACTAATGCACGCCGGCCGCCAGCAATAATGCCCTGTACAAGTGAAGGTGATACACCAAAAGTTGGCGGGCACTCTGAGGCATCTAACACACCCAACCGACCACTCGTACCGGCTCCAACATAAAATAACTTTCCACCTTTTCTCAAACATTCTACAATCAAATCAATCGCTGCAGCAATTTGTTTACTCTGCCGCGCAACAGCAGCGGGCACGAGCGCATCTTCTGCGTTAATAAGATCAACAATCTGCTTTGTAGATAGCTTATCGATATTTTTGCTCGCAAGATTGCGCTTTTCAGTAGTCGGCAAAAGTCTATGTTTTTTTGTCATGCCGGTATTATCTTTCCCATAACAACAGGCCAATCAGCACCGGTGACTCCGGGCACGTTATTTGTTAATCCCTTTATAGTCGCCCATGCTAAAATAGCAAATGAAACCGCCTCCTTGGCATCGACACTAATGCCAAAATCATCGGTAGAACACATCTTAGCATCCGGCAGTTCGCACCGCAACATCTCCACCAACGTGTTATTACGAGAGCCACCCCCGCATAATATAATCTCATCCGGTATCGTTGGTAGAAACTTGCTGTATGCCCTAGCGATACTTTTGGCGGTAAATGCTGTTACTGTCGCTACTATATCAGTATCAGCTAAACCTTTTTCTTCGGCTTGTTTATATATCTTGTTGGCAAAGGAAATCCCGAACTCTTCACGGCCGGTTGACTTTGGCGGGCGCCGTTTTAGAAAAGGATGTCTGAGCATTTCATTAAGAAGCCTTTTATTGACCGTGCCCTGCGCCGCCATTTTTCCTCCAGAATCAAAACGCCGAATATTACCACTTATGAGTCGAGTGATACCATCGATTACCATATTTCCAGGCCCAATATCAAAGGCGACAATATCATCCTGCTTACAAAATCGCGGAAGGAAAGTTACATTCGCAATACCGCCAATATTCTGAATAGCACGAGATGACCTATTACGGCCAAATAAAATATAGTCAGCATAGGGCACCAATGGAGCACCTTCACCGCCGGCAGCCATGTCGCGGGGCCTGAAGTCCGCCACTGTAGTAATACCGGTACGGTGAGCTATTACAGATGGCTCTCCAATCTGCAGGGTCGAACGTATTGTTGTTTTACCGTAGCGCTTGCCACGAGGATTATGATATATCGTCTGGCCATGTGAACCCACCAGGTCAATCGAGTCCAAAGGAATGCGGCTTTTGTTACATAGCTTGATTATCGCCTTGGCAAAAACTTCGCCCAGAACAAAATTATAGTGGCATATATTGTCCAATAGAGCTGTTTCGGGACGGCATAAACGAAGGATTTCACTGCGTAAAGCATTGGGGTATGGAAATACATCAAAAGCCAACAAATTAGCCTTTTGCTTTGTGATATCGACTACGGCAACATCAACACCGTCAACGGATGTACCCGACATCAGACCCGCAATCCGCATTTTGTCCTTAGATGCAATTTTTCGAATACCGCTGCTCACTATCATTTTACCTTCGATTCAATAATACAGATATTTCTCGACGCTGACGGCCATTAAACGAATTATATATCGGCTTCACCTTATCTGCAATGTACTTGATTAATAAAAGTGTATTTACATTGTCCACATAAAATGATACGAATATTGTCCTTGGATTTATGAATGTCAAGGAGCCGTAATGTCAGATGCAATTAAAAGGGCCGAAGAATTTTTAAGCAGGGAACAAGCGTTTCGGTTAGGTGAATTGCTTACGGAGTCTTCTCACCCTAAAACCAAATCGCTCTCGCAAGCAGCCAAAGACGACCTGCCTGCCGCGATAAGGTTGTTGCAGTCTGTTGACGATGACATCCCCCCGGCGATGAGCAAGGTTCTCCAGCAGGATTCATTCCATGAACTTATCGAAGCATTTGCCAAAGCTCTGAATAGCGGCAAGCGGATTTTCTTCACCGGCTGCGGAGCTACAGGACGTTTGAGCATACTTCTCGAAGCGACCTGGCGACGATTTTGGCAAAATTCAAAGCAAAATTTATCTGAAAATGTTCCCGATATGGAAGACCGAGTATTAAGTGTGATGGCCGGGGGCGATTTTGCTTTAATTAAATCGGTCGAAGGATATGAAGATTTTCCTGACTTCGGACGGTATCAGATGAAAGAGCACAATGTTCAGCCCGGCGATGTAGTTGTTGCTATCACCGAAGGAGGAGAAACCCCTTTCGTAATCGGCACCGCTTGGGAGGGGCTTGATGCCGGAGCAAGAGTCTTTTTTGTCTATAACAATCCCACCGAAGTATTATGCCGTCATGTTAAACGCTCACGCGAAATAATTGAAGAACCGCATATCACCAAGCTCGATTTGACTACTGGTCCGATGGCAATCACCGGCTCGACGAGGATGCAGGCCACGACAGCCGAACTGTTTGTTGTCGGCAGTGCCCTTGAGATAGCTTTAGTTCGATTCCTTAAAGATAAACTGCCTAAGAAGCAGATGCTGAAATTAGGACTCAATGAGTTCAAACCTGCTGATTACCTGCGATTACTGTCTGAACTCATGGAACAGCTTTCAAGTACTCAGGCCGTTGATATGCTGGCTCGTGCAACACAATTCGAAGAAGACATCTATCACAGTGGAGGCCTTGTAACCTATATGGCCGATTCATTGCTGCTGGACGTTTTAACGGATACCACCGAGCGCTCGCCGACGTTTATGTTACCCCCCTTCCGAAAATATGGTGATACTCTCTCTCCAAACTCATGGGCGTTTGTAAAAGACCCGTTCCGAACCACTGAAAAAGCATGGCATGCCCTGCTGCAGCGTGAACCCAGAGGCCTGAATTGGCAGCGCAAGATTTACGAGCAATTGAAAGCACCGGCGGCTCTAAAGGCCCAACCACCAAAACTCAATAATTCTGAAATATACAAATTCATGATTGGCAACGAGCCCGATCCTTCACGCACCAACGCACCCGACTCAGCTTTGGTTGTGATAACCGCCGGAGGTGAAACAGACATTCTAATTAACGCAGCCCTGCAGAAATTCAGTCCACAGTACAACAAATCTGCCGCATTAGTCGTAGGATTTACTGATACCGACTTCTTTGCCGACGAAACATTCAAGTTTCCCTGCCCCCTCACAGATTCGCCTTTACAGTTGTGGCATCATCTTGCCGTTAAACTTATCCTGAATACACTTTCTACCGCGACTATGGTTCGCATGGATCGGGTCATCGGTAACGCAATGGTATGGCTCTCGCCAAGTAATAAAAAGCTTATAGACCGCGGCTCACGCTTAATCTCTCAACAAGCCGAGTGCAGTTATGAGCAGGCTTGCATCGCCCTTCACGAGGCGATGGAAGAAGTGCAAGCCGGGCAGAGGCAAGGTAAAGAGGTTCCCTCGCCTGTTGCTTTAGCTATTGAGCGGCTCCGAGATAAAAGAACAAAATCCTGATAGTAGAATTACGAGCATTTCTCCAGATGTTTCAATCCGGATATATAAGATATTGTTTCCTGATTGTTTGAAATATTTTCAGCTCAGCTTGCCATCTGTTCCGGAGAATATTCAGAGATGACCGGTTTGTGATTGCATTGCGAATCGTTGAGGTTCCACACAAACGATCGAAGTGCCTTACTTTCCATTGAAAGTCTTGCCGATACATTCGATAAATCTCATTAACAATTTTTACACCGCTGTAATACGGTTCAAGCCGGTCACGTTCTGATATGATAATCCGTACTCCATTACATTCCTGACCCTGATATTTTGAACTGGTCGGCGTGAAAGACACCGGTTCAAAGCGCATGCCCGGCAGGTTCAATTCATTAAGTCGCTCAGCTAAACGCTTTGAATCTATCCAGGGCGCACCGAACTGCCTGAACGGCATCCTGGTTCCTCTGCCTTCGGAAATATTGGTACCTTCCAAAAGACATAGTCCCGGATAAATTGCGGCTGTTTGAAGGTCGGGCATATTGGGTGATGTCTTAATGAAAGACAGTCCGGTCTGGTCGTACCACATACGGCGAGACCAACCTTTCATAGGTATTACTACAAGGTCGGCCTTAACACCATTTTTCAGCCAGCCCTGGTCATTAAACATCTTCGCTAATTCTCCAGCGGTCATGCCATGCCTGACCGGGACAGGGAATAGACCAACGAAACTGCTGAAAGTCGGTTCGAGTAAATTACCTTCAACACAAAAACCGTTTATGGGATTAGGGCGATCCAGAACAACGAAACGCTTACCATTTTCCGCCGCTGCTTCCATCGCCAAAGACATCGTATAAATATAGGTGTAAAATCGAGCGCCGATGTCCTGTATGTCGAAAATCAGGATGTCTATATTCTGCAGCATCTCAGGTGTAGGCTTCAGTGTTTTTCCGTACAGACTGAAAACCTGTAAACGGGAAGCCGGATCGATTTGGTTATCAATTTTAATGGCATCCTGCTCCTTACCCCACAGACCATGTTCGGGACCGAAAAGGGCTGTTACCTTCACATCAGGTATGCCTCTTATTACATCTACTATATACTTGCCTTTACTGTTATATGCAGTATGGTTGGTTATGATTCCAATACGTTTGCCCTGAAACACTCTACTGTATGAATCCACACAATCCAATCCAGTCATAACGGAACCCTGACAGCTTGAAAACACCGTAAATAGGATTACGATTTTAGTTAATCTTGCTAATTTCATATATTTCACCTGTACCTGTCATATATCATAATTTTCTTCTAATTGCAACCGCCATAAATTGGGTTTGAATTGGGTTTGTTTTGGGTTAAATTGGCTTTGAATTGGGTTTGTTTTTGGCTTTATTGGCTTTGAATTGGGTTTGTTTTTTGGGCCCGGTGAACAGTATAATATCTTATAATTGTATGTCATGTCTAAGGTTATGTTCATTTTGTCATTTCCAAAATTGGCTTTGTTTTGCATAAAAGGGTGTACCTGGAAATATGTTATAATTCGCACACCCCTTAGGTTGGTAAAATCCAGCAGTCGCTGGTCGTTAGTGTATAGTCGTTGGTATTTAGCTATTAATATTTGGTATATAGTCATAAGATTCTCTTAACGAATCCCGATTACGACATTAGAGAACATTTTTGACTTGGCTTTCTGGCCTGAACTACGCCTGCTGGCATGTTATGTTAGCCTGCTGGCTAATATTTACGTATTATACCATATTTTAGGCAAAAATGCAAAGGAAATGAATAAAATAGTTCGTGACTTGACTCAGTCAAGTTCAAAGTGAGCTAAAGTTAAAAGGGAAAAGAAAACTTTGATTTCAGGGATTTGCTTAGTCTGGGAATTGGTAATAAACAACTTCTTTTGCCGGGATTGCTGATTGCCTATCACAATTAAGCATCCATGCTTAAAGTCAGTCCCCAATACTGATGACATTTATAACAGAATAAGGGGACTTTTTCAACAGATCCACTGTCCCCATTTTTCCCCATTCGGGTCTCTCCCTAGTTCTCACAAACAACACGAAATCCGATTTTATTGTCCGGATTGTCCTGGGGGTAACAGAAGCGTTTAGCGCAACGGTATGAGATAATGTTTCTGGAATAATCGCCGCGAACAACCCGTTTATCACCTGAATTCGGCCCCTCAGGGTCCACTTCGGTAGTATCTGAATAACTGCCATACCAATCCCGGCACCATTCCCTCACATTGTCATACATATCATATAAACCATAGGTATTTGGTTGATTCTGACCTACCGAATGAGTTCCTCTCATACTTGAAGCCCTACCGCCGGAAGATGTTAAAAACAAACCGTCATCTTTAATATCTAATTCTGTGGTTCTGCCAGCTCTGCAAGCATATTCCCACTCCGCCTCAGTTGGTAAACGGTACTTTTTGCCCTCTTTTACGCTTAACCATTCACAAAAAGCACGGGCATTATTCCAGGAGACCCAGATTACAGGATAATCCGAACCTTGTTCTGGTGTATTATAATCAGTTTTTAGAATATGCCTTAAATAATTACCGTTTGATTCTCGAATGCCATCGTAATTATCGTAACTACTTTCCTTGATAAACTGCAGATATTGTGAGTTAGTCACCTCATAGACACCCATCCAGAAACCTTTACTTATCTTAACCTGGTGCTGAGGACTTTCAAAGTGGAACCTGTTTTTTTTATTCGACGGACTGCCCATCATAAATTCTCCACCGGGTACATAAACGAATTCCATGGTTATATCACCGCCTAAATCGATTTTTTTCTTTTTCAAGCCGGTAGAGGTTTCTATGAACCGGTATTCAGGATCATAACTAAATCCGATTTCAGGGATGTCTATTTCATAGGCCAATTCTTCAAGACTCGCTTCTTTCCCTGCACCTGATGCAGTCTGCATAAAAATTATTTGTGGAATTTCAATGAATATTTTGCCGTTGCCGGTCAGGCTTGATTTATCAAAATATATTGTGTGTGATCTGCCGATATTGGAATATGCCTGTGTTATTCCTTCGGGGATGTAAAATGGAATTTTATAGATTTGATAATCCTCATATTTTTCTTGTAGTTGTTCTATTCTTCTTTTTTCATCTCCATCTTTTGTAGTATCTACAACTCTTTCCAATTGTGACTTGCCATTTTCAATTAATTCATACTTACCTTTTAATATTGCGTTAAAGTTTCTTAGTAGTGAAGAGAGTTCTGTGTTTTCCGGCGAGCATGCCATAACGCTGAGATGAGAGCCGTCATTATTCTGAATTGTTTCAATTACCTGGTATTCCGAAGAAAGTTTCCATTCTTTCGGAAATATTATGTAAGCATGAGTATTTGCTATGTCCTCAGTGAAAATCTGTTGATATAAGGGGATTTTGGCGTTTCTCTCCCCCCTTTGAGGATCTATACCATAGCTAAAAACAATTTTGTTTTCCTCCAATGCCAGATCAATTGTGATCTCGATATGTTTCCCTGGAGCTTCTGTTGTTTGCTGATAATTACCGATATCAATTATTCCGTTTTTCTTTTTTTTCAGGATACCTTTTACTGTGGTAACCTGGGTATTCTTATTTGTATTATTTTCAGCTTGTGTGAAATAGGTGAAGGTAGATTTATATGATTTGGAAGTAAACGGATTATACTTTAAGAACGTTTCAATATAATCTGTAACCTGCCTATCAGCACTTTTTATAGCATAGTCTTTCGTGGTTTTTCCTTCCTTATTAGTAGCTTTAACATCAGCCCCTTTCTCAGCGAGGAATTTCATAATATCAAAATATCCCTTTTGAGAAGCTAGCATTAACGCTGTTGTACCAACTTCTACATCACCAGTAGTACGAGCATTAACATCAGCCCCATTCTCAACAAGGAATTTCACAATATCCAAATGCCCCCCAGCCGAAGCTATCATTAACGCTGTACCACCTTCTGCATCACCAGTAGTACGAGCATTAACATCGGCCCCATTCTCAACCAGAAATTGCACTATGTCCATACGCCCTCTCCGTGTAGCAATCATTAATACAGGAGCAGCTCCTAATAAACGGTCGTTAGTAACAACATTAACATCAGCCCCTTTCTCAATAAGCTGTTTCACTTTGGCAAGTTCTCCATTATTAGCAGCTTTTACCAGTTCCTGGTTCAATTCGCTCATATCACCGGCAACCAAAACGCAGACAGATACGGCCATTACTATTGTTATTAAAACCATTACACTTTTAGCTTTCATCATTTTTGCACTATTGCCTCCGGTTAATTATTTTTAATTATAAATATCAAAACAAATATCATCTCTGAATAATTTTCTATTTTTCTCTCAGTAAATTTTACAATATACTTGTGAACCTTTTTCAAATAGGAAGCAACCATCTACCCGTTTATTGTAAGTTAGATTTGCCATAATTGCTTGAAGATAAAACCAATATTCTTTAGAAACAAATGGTGCGATTCATCGCACCCTACCTACTCGTTTTCGGTGCTACGATTCATTTTGTCAGGCACTCTAAGAAAATCGATGACAACGGGAGAGGTTTTTGATAAGGTCTATATCAGTCAAGGTTTTCAATCACTCATATTATGGAAAGATTGATATGAAATCAATTCGAGTCATAACAGCGCTTCTGGTTGTACTGATTTATATTTCAACTGGATGCCAGCCGGTCCAGAGAGAGATTTATAAACCTGATTTTAGCCGGATTGATAATGTAGTAGAGGAAGAAATCGAAAAAGGCAGCTTTCCCGGAGTTGTAGTTTTGGTCGGCAAACAAGATGGTATTTTATATTGGAAGGCTTTCGGCAACGAAGTGATAGAACCATACGAAGAAGCTATTGACAGAAACACGGTTTTTGATCTTGCATCCCTTACCAAACCTATTGCCACAGCTAGTTCAATTATGATTCTTAAAGACCGCAAAGCAATAGATTTTGATGATTATGTGGGTAAATATCTGCCTGATTTTGCCTGTAATGATAAGCAGCAGGTCCAGATCAAACATTTACTTACTCATACTTCAGGATTGCCTGCTTATACGAATGCGGCCAAATTGGAGGAGGAATTCGGCAGTCCCTGTCCCGAAAAGGTAATAGAGAAGATATGTGGATTTGAAGCTGTCAGCAAACCCGGAGAAAAGTTTCGTTACAGTTGTCTGGGCTATATTACGCTGGCCAAAATTGTCGAAAATATAACCGGAAAAAACATTGACGATTTCAGCAGGGAAAATATCTTTAATCCGCTCGGTATGAAAAACACTACTTACAATCCTCCGGCTTCCCGCTTCGAAGATATAGCGGCCACCCAGATTGTCGAGGAACAACTGCTTCGAGGAACTGTCCACGATCCCCTGGCTCAATTGATGGCAGGCACTTCAGGCAACGCCGGTCTATTCTCCAACGCATACGATTTATCGATATACTGCCGCATGCTTCTCAACGGCGGCATCTGGGACGGGAAAAGAATTCTCAGTTCTGAGGCGGTTACTGTGTTGACTACTGCTCAAATACACGGCCGGGCCTTTGGTTTTGATGCGAATTCAAGTTACTCATGGGTGAAAGGTTCTTACGCGTCAGAAAAAGCATTTTGCCATACGGGCTATACAGGCACTTCAATAGTCTGCGACCCGGCGAGAGAGGCCTTTGTTATTATTCTTACTAATCGAGTCCATCCCAACGATGAAGGGGCCGTAAAACCTGTTCGCACTAAAGTTGCAGACATTGTTTTTTCCAGTATTCAAAAGTCGCCTTAATTAAAGTTGTCAGCTATGTATTATTGACACCATATTTTTGAGAGAGAAATAGCAAGTATGAAAAAAAACAACGTGGATTTTGGCTCGATACAGCAGAAATACCTGATGCAATGCTGGTCAGTGCAGAGCCATTACGCCCCTATTGCCGTCGATAAGGCAGACGGCTGCTGGATTTACACTACGGACGGTAGAAAGATATTCGACCTTCGAAGCGCACATGAATGCATCAATCTGGGTTTTCGGCATCCGAAGGTTTTGCAGGCAATGCGCGATCAAATGGAAAAGGTTGTGTATGTCACTGATGATTTTGCAACCCGGCCCACAGCCCAATTGGCCAAAACCTTAGCTGAGATTACACCCGGCGATCCAAACAAACGTGTATGGTTCGCTCAAAGTGGTGCAGCAGCAGTAGAAGCGGCCATAAAGGCGGCCAGGTTCTACAAGTACCACCAAATGATAACGAAGGGACTCGATAATTTATCAGCCGAGATGCAGTATCCATATCCATATAAAATCATTTCTCGATATCGATCATGGCATGGCTCAACTACCGGCGCAGCCTCAGTCAGTGGTGATCCTCGACGCTGGTTTATTGAGCCGTTTACCATGCCGGGTGTAAAACATGCTCCGGATGCATACTGTTACCGATGTCCTTTTCATAAAACCTATCCCGAGTGCGACATCGATTGTGTTGAGTATATCGACCAGATGATTGAACTGGAAGGCGGCTCCAACAAAGTGGCGGCAGTAATTGTCGAACCTATTGTGGGTTCCAACGGCATCATCCCTCCTCCTGAAGGATATTTCCCGAGACTCAGAGAAATTTGTAATAAATGGGACGTGGTCCTCATTGTCGATGAAACGATGACGGGTCTCGGCAGGACGGGTAAGATGTTTGCGATTGAGCATTATAACACTGTTCCTGATATCATCGTGACCGGTAAAGCACTCGGTGTTTATTGCCCACTCACTGCGACGATTTTCAGCAGTAAAATTGCCCAAGTTTTTGAAAATAATGTATTTGGTCACGGCCAAAGCTTTTCCGGGCATGCACTTGCCTGTGCAGCGGCCCTCGCCAGCATCAAGGTCTTGGACGAAGAGGGGATACTCGATCGCGTTAAAGAGATGGGGCAGTATCTGGGCAACCGTCTCAAATCGCTCCAGCAAGCTCACAAATCGGTTGGAGACGTTAGAGGCATCGGTTTGTTTTGGACGATTGAACTGGTAAAGAACAGACAAACGAAGGAACCGTTCAGAAAACAAACGGAGAAATACACTCACAATGTGGTCACGGAAATCTCCGAATATTTACTCCGGAAGAAAAATATTTATATACCCGCAGATAAATTTGGAATCTGGATTGTTCCTCCGTTGATTGTCAAAAATGAAGAAATCGATTTCCTTGTGGATTCTATTGATGAGGCACTTAAAATAGCGGATGATAAGGTGACATAGTTATTCCACAAAGTAAAGTAGATCAATATACCTTATGCTACTAAGCCTGTAATCGAATATATGTTTGTTTCTATGAATCCTTTGACTCGAATCGCTGTTTCAAATAGTATAATTATCAAAAAATCTAATTGAGTTTTCAAGACATAAGGAGATTATCAGTGAGAAATGCACCTATTTGCCTAACCATAATGTATTGTTGTGTTATCTTCGCATCTACAGGCTGCACACCATCTAATCTGCAAAACAAAGAGCTGTCTGCTTTAGAAAAAGGAAAGATATTTAGCTGGCCTGAGGGAAAGCACGGCGCCATAAGTGTTACTTTTGACGATGCCCGATTTAGTCAGATCGATACCGGCATACCTATCCTGGATGAATACGGCGTCAAAGCCACTTTCTATGTTTCGATTAGCTCTTTGGAAAAACGGCTGGATGCATGGAAGAAAGCGGCAGCCAACGGCCACGAAATCGGCAATCATTCACTGACTCACCCCTGCTCGGGTAATTTTTCATTTGCTCGTGAAAGGGCTTTGGAAAATTACACGCTCGATAAGATGCAATATGAATTGGAAGAGTCAAATATTATTATCGAGCGTTTGCTCAACGTCAAGCCCGTCTCGTTTGCCTATCCTTGTGGTCAGAAATTTGTCGGCCGTGGACAAAATCTTAAAAGCTATATACCAGTAGTGGCAGAGAATTTTTTAACCGGACGAGGATGGATGGACGAATGGTCGAACGACCCGGCTTTTTGCGACATGGCACAACTTATGGGCGTGGAGCTGGACGGCAAAGATTTCGAGCAGGTCAAACAGTGGATAGATAAAACAACGGCAAATGGCGGCTGGCTGGTTTTTGGCGGCCACGAAATCGGCGAAGGCGGACGCCAGACTACCCGCTCGTCAACTCTAAAGGCCCTTTGTGAATATGCTCAGGACCCGGCCAACGGCTTGTGGCTTGACACCGTCGATACGATCGCCAGCTATATAGCCAAGCAACGTACCGGCACGATAGATTGATAGAAGCATTTAGCCCGTAAAACAAATCAAATAAGGAGGCTGAAAATGACCACTCAAAATATCACCAAAAACACAGAAAAACAAAGTATCACCCGCAGAAATTTCTTAAAAACAAGTTGTATAGCCTTGTCCGGCGCAGCAACCGGCTTCGGGACACAAAGACTAATGGGTAAAGAAAGATCAACGGAAATTCCGAACATAAATCCGGGATACATCGGACCTCAATTCTTTGACAGACATGAAGAGCAGGCACTGATGGAGGTATTGGAATCCCGCTCTCCTTTCCGTTATTGGGGATCGGGAAAACCAACGAAAGTGCTGCGTTTTGAAGAAAATTTCGCAAAATATATGGGCGCCAGCTTTGCACTCGGCGTCACCTCCGGCACAGCGGCTCTGGATTGCGCGGTAGCAGGCCTCGGTATCGGGCCGGGCGATGAGGTCATTGTTCCGGCCTACACATGGTGGTCGGATTATACCTGTGTGGTTCACGCCGGAGCCTTGCCGGTTTTCGCCGATATCGACAACACCCTTAATATTGACCCCATGGACTTCAAACGAAAGATAACTCCTCGAACGAAAGCCGTCATTGCTGTGCATTTACTTGGCGGGTTATGTGATATGAACCCAATCATGGAAATAGCCGGCAAAAACGGCGTGGCGGTACTGGAGGATTGCGCACAATGTGTCGGCGGTTCTTATGAAGGAAAAACACTGGGTTCTATTGGTGACGTGGGAATTTATAGTTTTCAG
The DNA here is from genome assembly GCA_019456195.1 of Planctomycetota bacterium. Lineage (GTDB taxonomy): Bacteria > Planctomycetota > Phycisphaerae > Sedimentisphaerales > Anaerobacaceae > NIOZ-UU13. Next base: position 42,764 of record VRUK01000041.1, read on the forward strand.
GTCAACAAAATGATCACATCGGGCGAAGGCGGCGCACTTGTTACGAGTAATCCTCTCATTTACGAACGCTCGGCGCGCTTCCACGATATGGGTACTATACGTCAGCTATTTCTTGACCGTTCGGGCCCCAGCCAGGTGCAAACATTTGCCGGGGAGAATTTCAGGATGAATGAGTTTACGGGAGCCGTACTTGGGGCGCAGTTGTCCAAGCTCGATTCTATGATTGCTCAACTGAGCCATAATGCAAAAGTTGTGTATAATGGCATTAAAAACTTGCCCGGTATTCGCCTGCGACATCGTCCCGACCCGAAAGGCGATAACGGTTACGGTGTTTATTTCGAAATGAAAGACAAGGCAACACGAAACCGATGCATCGAAGAGTTGAGGAAACGAAGAGTTCCGGCATCAACTCTATCAGGATCGGTTATGCTGCCCGTCCAGGAATCTGTAATCAACAAACGAGCGCGACATCCCAACTGGCCTTCGTTTAACAGCCCAGAAGGAAAGAAAATTAAATATGGCCCGGACTGTTGCCGGCAAACACTGGGCGTATTCGACCGTTTCGTCCAGGTACGCATGGGCGCGAAATATACCCAGCGTATAAATGACTATATCATTGATTCTATCCGCGAGGTTTATAACTCTATTGTGTGATTGTCCAGAAGAGAAACAGCCGCTGAGTTTATTAGTAGTAAACGGAAAATATTAGCACACGGAAATTGGATAGAAATGATTTCTCTGACTAAAGGAGATACAGATGGTTAACTATATGAAGCGACGCAATTTTCTAACAGGACTTGCAACCTTAGGTGTGGCCCCTCATCTTGGTATCAGTGCAGAAATCAAGCGAGCAAACCTGAAAATCACAAAAGTGGAAGTGCTCCAGATAACCGGGAAAAACAAAAGAAAGATGCTTTATTTGAAACTCCATACTAACGAGGGCATAACGGGTCTCTACGGCCCAATCGACAATGAAGCGGCAATGTTTGTTGACCGATTCTTCAAGCAACGCCTGATCGGACAGGACCCTCTGGCCTATGAAGCATACTGGGATAAAATGTTTCGAGCAAGCCGGCACTCACGAGGTAGTCATTATATCATGGCTCTCAGCGCCGTGGACAATGCCCTCTGGGACCTGCGAGGTCGCTTCTTTGGGCAACCTGTTTATCGACTACTCGGAGGTTCACGAAATAAGCTAAGGGCTTATGCAAGTTGTCTGGGATTCTCACAGGAGCCATCCGCTCTGCAAGCTAAAGCCCGAGAGCTGAAACAGCAGGGATATCGACATCAAAAATGGTTTGTACGAGACCGCGGCCCCAGCTCTGGCCCTACCGGCGTTGAAGAGGATGTGAAAGTTGTTCGCCTGCTCCGCGATGCTGTGGGCGATGATGTGGACCTCATGTTCGATGCATTTTGGAAATGGGATCTTCAGTATGCCTTAGCCTGGACCAGACGGGCTGAGCAATATCGTCCACGATGGATAGAAGAGCCCTTCCAGACGGCCAATTTGGATGCCTTCATCGAGCTTAGTCGCGAAACCTCAATACCTGTGGCTACGGGAGAGCATTTTTACAGCCGCTACGATGTCCACAAATTCCTTAAGGCCGATGCAATCATGGTTGTTCAGGCTGACCCGGAATGGTGTGGTGGTGTCAGTGAGCTTGTCAAGATATGCACACTTGCAACAGTTCATGGTGTAAATGTGATCCCGCACGGCCATAGTCTTCACGCCGCCATGCATGTGGTCGCAAGTCAACCGATAGAAGTGTGTCCTCTTGTGGAATACCTGATTCAGAAAATGAACAGTTACTATGACTTCGAGAAACACCAGCCAAGACCGATTAACGGGATACTGGAGCTTTCTGACCGGCCGGGCTTTGGGATTGAACTGGACGATTCCAAAATTGCAGATATCAGGCCAGTATCATGGCAGCAAACTTGAACTGAGAAAAAATTCTAAATCCGCTATCTAAAAATCTGTCCTTGACTATAGAAAATAAACATCACGGTTTTCGTGAAAATTTCTGCGCCCGTTTGCCCTGGATGTCTCCAAGGTAGAGATTTCCCTGTGAATCCAATGCAATAGCATGGATCCAATCGAGCTCACCAGATTTTCCCGGAGGGACCATTGTTTTCTCAAGAGGTATCCGTAACAGAACTTTACCTTTAAGATCCAACTTCATTAATATCTGGTCTGATGGTGGAAGGACAAGCCACTTACCTTCCTCATCTTTCATTGCAGAAGAACCACTGATCCAGATCTCATCTTTTTTTGTCATACAAAGTCCCCAGGGTGTGATTAGGTCAGCCCATACAGCAAGCAGCTTACCATTGGTATCGAAGACTTGTACACGAGCATTTTCCCTATCGGCAACATATAACCGTTCATGAGAATCTGCTACAATCGAATGAGGCAGTGCAAACTGACCCGGCCCATCGCCGTCTTGTCCCCACTGGTTCACATACTTACCATTTGCGTCAAAATGAACAACTCTTCTATTACCATATCCGTCGGATACAAAAATGTCACCGGTCGGAAGTATCGCCATATCGGTCGGCTTGTCAAAGTGCCCCTTATCTGTTCCAGCAATACCAGGTTCACCAAGCGTCAACAGCAGTTTGCCTTTGGTGTTGTACTTGCGCACTACATGTTCGGAAATATTGGCTGTCCAAATATTTCCATCAGGTCCTATTCTGATAAAATGCGAACCGCTTGAATCCTCCATATACCAGGCGCGCAGCAAAGTTCCATCTGTCTTATAAACCTGGACAGTAGGCTGGCTGCGAGTAAAAATATAGATTTGATCCTGTTTATCCACAGCTATGCCGGCCATCTGAGCCCATTTGAAACGTTCA
>VRUK01000042.1 GCA_019456195.1 Planctomycetota bacterium
TCATTATATGGATTATATGTCGCACTGAAGACCATCACTACGGAATACACTGCCAATCCTAACCAAATCAACCATAGCTCGATGCGTCCAACAGGCTTTGCTTTGCCGTGCTCTATGAGCGAGAGCATGACTCCATACAGGGCGATAACGTACAATATATATGGAAGTCGCGCAGAAGCCTCAACTTCGCCAAATAAACGAATAAACCACGAAACAGGAAAAGTAAAGAGCATCATTGTTATATTTGGAAGTTCAAAGATGGATCCAGCCGAACGGGGCCAGAAAGGGAGTTGCTGCACAAGGAGAAGACGGCTCGCTTCAAAAGCCTCTACCCCATCCCCATTAAAATTTTCCCAATAGATCTTTGGGGTAAGCGTAATGAGAAACAGCAGGATAATAACCAAGATTGAAAGAATTATTGTACTGTTATGTGGCTTACCAAAAGGCCAAGCAATTTGACAATTTCGAATAATCCTTATAAACAAAAAAACAAAACATACAGTAGAAATTATCACAACAACGGTAGCGAACCATCCATCACGCAGTGGCTTTTCCATAATTGATTGAACGATACCCGTTACAGAACTTATTAAAATGAGGCTTATAGCTAAGCTGGTAAATATCCACTGACCTAATGATTTGGCCGAGTTCAGGGCTAGCGAGAGGAATAACCCTGGTGAGAGAAAGAGTAGACAAGAACTCATCACCACAAGTGGCGTCAACAGATAAAGTTTTACCGCATGTTCTGGCACAAAGTAAGGATGTGCTGAATTTGCCAATGGGTAAAGGGCTGTTACTGATTTTATGGTGTTGAGACCAAATAGCACAGGAAGCCAGCCAATCGCAATAATTAAGAAGAGGCCAAGGGCATACCAACGCTTTCCAACAGTCAGCGAAGTGCTTTCGCATGTGATGTCTCGTCCTTGCTGTTCCATACGGAAAATTGAACAAGCTCATAAATAGGATATTTGTTATCTGAGAAAAGGTCTTTCCTGATAAATTTATTTGTCATAAAAGAAAAAACAAAAAAAAGTGTTTTTGATTATTCTAATTTATCTGGGTTTTCCCATATAACCTTGTATATCTTAGCTCAACTCCGCCGCTGAGCCACTTTTCTAATAGAGTACCTTACCTATTCTTGAAGAGTCAAGGTTTTTTTACTAAATTGTGGAAATATGTTAGCGGTAACAATAGCAAAAACACGAATTTAGCAACTGATTATCGTTTCTCTGATGTGCCTTGAGTGGTCTCCATAGGCTCAATACTATCAAATTAAAGCCCATGTGTCGCAAAGTACTTGGGAAATTCGGGTCAATATATTAATCGCAGCTCTTCATCGCTGCGTTTTTTTTTGCCAGGCTTGCCAGCCCAAAGTCGTTTGAACTGCCAAGCCCAGCCTGAAGGAGGTTGATGAAACTATTTCATGTTTGCTCCTGCAAACACTCATTTTCAGTTCTTACAGTTCTCCCAGCAAATAGTCCTATATTAACAAATGTGAAGTGCCTGTAAATCAGTGTAGAACCTGTTTTTACTATCAGGCAAACTACTCTTGTTCGTATCGGGGAATTCCCTATGGCAGAAGTAAGGCGAGAGCCAAAGAAGAGAAATATAAAAATGATCCAGCGAGGGGGCTGAGTACTGCTTTTGATATAATACCAGAGTGGTATATAGGGCTTTTTTATTTATTCGGACCAGTTTGTTACTTACAGTGATTTTATTTCCTGGGCGGGCCAATTCCCACTTGTGTGAAATGCTAACAGTGTTCGCCCAAAACTCAGGTATAGAGCAATTATCTTCTGTGTAAAGCAATATCCTGCTGCCTGTATAGCCCCATAAAAAAGATTCCTGAATGAGCTGGTTATCGGCGACGTGGATAAGGTTTAACGCAATGGTCTCGGGGTTAAGTGCAGGGGGATATAAGACGATAAATTTTGAAGTTAGAGAAGGTGCGTCTAAGAGAAGGGCGGTGGTAAATTGTACATCCGTAAGGTTTTAGTTGTATTTAAGTTAGCTCTTGTTTTGGTGCTTTTTTTTGTGATTATCAGGACGGTGGTAATGCCCCAGCACCCGGCAGGGATTTTTACGCCGGCCTCTGCAGTAGGTACCGAAAATATAAGTGCCAATAGGGCTGGAAATCCGGCGGAGATAGCGGTCCAAGACTATTCAGTTATCGCCGCACAAAATATATTTGGTGCAGATTCATCGGATGCCGAAGACAAATCCTTACAGGTAAGCAAGTTTGATGATGGGATGAAGTTAGCTGAGGAGGAACTCAGCCTGGAATTGGTCGGAACCGTTTGCGGCAATACGGCGGTTTCTCGTGCGATCATAATAAATACTAAAACTAAGCTGCTGGGCATGTATAAAACAGGACAGAACATAGGGGGCGCTCGTATTAAGAGCATAGAAGAGAATGCCGTCATTTTACTTCATAACGGACAAAGAAAAATGTTGATGCTGAACAGAACCGGTAGAGATAATAAAAATAATACACAGATGCTTTCGCCGGCGTCTATTAGCGAAACCAGCAAATCAGCAAGTCCTGTTTTGCCGGTTAAACAGTCTCTCGACGAGACTCCAACGAAAATAACACATTTGGAGACGATATTAACCAAAGCGGCCATTGAGCCTTATATTGTTGATGACCAGGTCGAAGGACTTAGAATAACCAATTTAGAAGCAATACCGATGGCAAAGGCTTTCGGCTTAAAGGAAGGTGACATTATTCGCCAGGTTAATGGACACCGATTAGTCAGTAAGCAGCAGGCATTCCAGGTTGTTAAAAAGGCAAGGTCACAGACAACTATGAGTTTAGAGCTGTTAAGCGGCGGTGAAACCAAAGAGCTATCATTTACTTTACGGTAAGTCATTAGGAAATTCAGAGTGAACAGGCTAAAAGAGATGTCATTAAAGAACTTAAAAACCAACGAGCAAAGAGTACGGAAGTTGTTAAAAAGCCTTCTTTGTTTTATATGTGTATTTTGCATAAATTTTGCAGGCTGCGAATCGGCTTCCACATCTGTTACAGTTCAGCCCCGGCAAGAGGACATTATGCAGTCGAACGAAAACTTTCGTTCCGAAAATATTGTTGCCAGGCAAATTGAACAACTAAACAAAATGGATACGAACTATGCCGCCAAAAACAGATCAGGTGTTTTGACAGAATTTCCGGGGATTAAAACAAGCGGCAATATTACCGGAGACTCAAGATATGGTTCGAGGCTTGCCGTTGACGTTATGGAAAACACTCCGCCTGCAGTAAAGACACAGGCTTATTCCTTCGGAGAACACCTGTCTCAAAACAACGGGCCGGATAAAGCTTCGGAGCAGTTGTTTTCACAAGAGCGTCCACACATGGTAAATATGCCGGTACTTGATAAACCAGGGATGGCTGATGAACTTATATCCGTGAACTTTGAGCAGGTTGATATTCGGACAGTTATCAAAACCATTGGAGATATAACCGGTATTAATTTTGTGGTGGATGATAATGTCAGCGGCACCGTTACGCTGATGTCACCAACGAAGATACGTCTGGGCGAACTCTATGGGTATTTGGAATCGATTTTGGAGGTGCAGGGATATGCGGCTGTGCCTGCCGAAAATCTTGTCAAGATAGTCCCGAGGGCGGATGCCGCAAAACGCAACCTGCAGGTTCGTGTAGGCAGTAATCCTGCGGAAATTCCTAAAAGCGATTCTATTATTACCCAGATTATACCGTTGAGCTATGCAGATGCGACAGAGGTCAGTCAAATCGTTCAGCCGCTTTTAGCTACGGAGTCACAGATGGCGATATATTCCAGAACGAATTCGATTGTTATTACGGATACCAGCTCGAATATACATCATATTGCCACTATTATTCAAAAACTTGATGTAACAGGCTCTCAAGAGCAGGTTACAGTGTTCGGTCTGGAATATGCTTCTACACAAGTCCTCAGTGAGCAAATTACCCGGATAATGGAAAAACACAAATCAGCTTCTTCGCAGGCCGGGCGAAGCCGAAATACTCCGCAGATTGAGACAGGCATAAAAATTCTTCCTGATATAAGAACGAATTCCCTTATTGTTGTTGCCAATGCCCAGGACACAGAGACGATTGATGGGCTGATAAGTCAGCTTGATATTCAACGTCCCGTGGGTACGAATAACGTTCACGTGGTTTACCTTAAAAACGGCCAGGCCGTGGACGTTGCTAAATCACTGACGGCAGCACTGTCGAATTTGAAAATCGGCGGTGCACTCGAAGCTACCCAACAAGTCAATGTTACTGCTGATGAAGGCACGAACGCGTTAATCATTTCCGCTTCTGCGCAGGACTACGAGGTTCTCGCCGAAATTATCGATAAGCTCGATATTTTCCGTGAGCAGGTTTTCGTTGAGATGCTCATTATGGAAATAAGTGAGGATAGTTTAAGGAAAATAGGTGTTGACTGGGCCGCGCTTGACCAGTCAGTGGACGGCAGTGCCCGAGTTTTCGGGGCAACGAATTTTGGTCCTCGCGTGGATTTTGCCAGTGGGACCCTTGAAGGACTGGCGGTTGGATTGTGGAGAGGAAGCGGCGCAGGCGTAAGAATTGGAAGTATGCTGCACGCTTTAGAAAAGCAGTCCGGGGTTAATATTCTTTCGACGCCGCATATTCTGACCTCCAATAACACTAAGGCCAAGATAATCGTCGGCGAAAGCAGGGCGTTTGTTAAGGAATCAAGAATCACTGAGGGTGCAGATCCTCTTACTCCTACAGTGATAAGAACATACGAATACAAGGATGTAGGTATTACTATGGAGATTACGCCCCACATCAGCAAGGGGGGATTTATCAGGCTTGATATTAAAAGCGAGTTCACGAAACTTATCGAAGATGCTACCAGCCTTGCTGTTGATACTCCTACGACAGCTAAACGAGAGGCCGAGACAGTCGTTTCTATGAAAAGCGGTTCAACAGTGGTGATTGGCGGCCTTATTCGAGATGATAAAATTACTATCGAGAAGAAGGTGCCTTTGCTTTCTGATATTCCTCTGATTGGCGGTTTGTTTAAATACCAGAAAGACCAGCTTCAAAAAACAAATCTTCTGTTTTTTATAACACCTCATATTGCAGTCAGCCAGGAGGATTTGGAGCAGATAACCAGGGACAAGAAGAAGGAAATTGGGTTGGCATTGGAAGATTTTGAGCAAAATAACGAGCAGGACTAATGATTTAGTGTTTGTTACCGGCTTCGAGGAGGTCAATTAGTGGATAAAGAGCAACAAGGACAAGTCGTAAGCCAAAAGCGCAGTGAAAGCCCAAGCGGGCAAAAGTGTATAGGGGAGGGGTCTCATTTAGTAAAAGACAGCAAGGCAGACCCCGAGACCGATGAGTATTTGGAAACTATTTCTCCGGAGCAGTTGGATCCGGAGCTTGTGAGGAAACTGCCGCTTGAGTTTCTTAAGAACCAATGTGCTATTCCGATCATTTTGGAAGACGGCCGAGTGGCAATTGCTCTTGCAGATGCGCTTAATGTAGAAGCGTATGATGCGATTTTGAGCATCTTAGCAGGAACACAGGAGGCGATAAAGGGGCTTTGGGAGCCGGGGCAGCAATGCAGTCGAATTACGTGTCCCGCTTCTGAGATAGAGAAGGCTATAAGTCGCTGTTACTATCATCAAAACGCATCCGCCGGTAGCGATAATGATAACTCCGATGTGCAGGGCTTGGTGAGCCAGGGCAGTGGCTCTGGTGAGACTGGCATTCAAACCCATGCTGAAGACCTGCTGAATATTGCCAACAAAGCGCCGATTGTAAAGCTGGTTAATAACATCCTCTTCCAGGCGGTACACCGCAGAGCCAGCGATATTCACATTGAGCCTTACGAGAATGAAGCTCGTGTGCGTTTCAGGATTGATGGGGTGCTGCGCGATGTGGTTACTTTGCCAACACAGCAGATTGCGGCGCTTCTGTCGCGCCTAAAAATCATGGCTAATCTTAATATTGCCGAGCGAAGATTACCGCAGGATGGCCAGAGCCGGATTAAAATAGGCCGAAATCTGGTGGATATTCGAGTTTCCGTCATCCCGACATTGGGCGGCGAACGTGTGATGCTCAGGTTGCTCGATAAGAGCCGCGGCCAGTTAGGTTTGGAGCAGGTAGGATTTAGCCCCGAGATGCTTAGTTATTTTAGAAATTTGATTAGTCTTCCGCACGGTATAATTTTACTCACTGGCCCTACAGGCAGTGGAAAGACAACGACGCTCTATGCCGCTCTCAACGAGCTTAATTGCGAAGAGCGAAACATTCTTACTGTCGAAGACCCGATTGAGTATCAACTACCCGGGATTGGCCAAATGCAGGTAAAGCCAAAGATAGGCCTTACTTTTGCCAGTTGTTTCCGCCATATTCTCAGGCAGGACCCGGACGTGATTATGATAGGAGAAATTCGTGACCTTGAAACTGCGGAGATTGCGATTCAGGCCTCTCTTACCGGTCATTTGGTTTTAAGTACTTTGCATACTAACGATTCGGCCTCAGCCATAACTCGATTGATTGATATGGGTATCGAGCCTTACTTGATTTCATCATCGGTTATTGCCGTTATGGCGCAACGTCTTATCCGAGTTATATGCCCACACTGCAAAAGCCCTTACGGACCGCAGGAGCAAATGATTTCACTTTGGAGCGAGAAAGAGAAGGCTTCATTGGTCCGTGGCCAGTCCTATAAGGGAACCGGTTGCGAGAGCTGCATTCAAACCGGCTACATTGGCAGGGCAGGGATTCTTGAGCTGCTGGTCATAGATGACGACATCAAGGAGCTGACGACTAAACGGGCCGGTTCACATGTTATAAAGCAGGTGGCTGTTGAAAAAGGTATGAGTACTTTGCGAGAGGATGGATTACGCAAAGCGATGGCTGGTGAAACTACACTTGAAGAGGTTTGCAGGGTTACACAAGATAGTGTTCAGGCAAGTTTAAAGGTGGGTGAACATGTCGGTGGCTGAATACAACTTACAGGCTGAAAAGACCGCACCGTCATCTCAGATGGCACGGAGGGAAACCGACGACCATACGTCATGTGTGGAGACCCGGAATAATAGTTGTGATGATACAAATATAAATATATACAAGAAGGACATTTTCAGAAGGACCAGGACAAGGGATATTTGCAGGATAGCGCGCCAGTTGGCTACACTATTGCGTGCCGGTATGCCGCTTGTGCCTGCTTTATCAGCATTAGTCGAGCAGTTGCAGGGGAGTTCCGAACGCAAAGTGATATGTTTGGGAAGCCGGGAAAATCCACTGGCGCTGGTTATGAAAGAAGTCTGCAATCGTGTGAATGCGGGAAGCTCACTTTCGGCCGCGCTTGGCAGGCATCCGGATGTTTTTTCAAACGTGTTCGTGAATATGGTCGCTGCCGGGGAAACAAGCGGAACCCTGGAAGATGTTTTTCTGAGTTTGGCGGAAATGCTGGAAAAACGTGTACATCTTACGAACAAAGTCAAATCCGCTATAGCTTACCCGCTAATGATGTCGGTGGTTGCGGTAACAGTAGTAGTGTTTCTGTTGTCTTTTGTAGTGCCGAGCATAACGCAGATTTTCCTTGAGATTGATCGGGCCCTTCCACTGCCGACGAGGCTGCTTATTTCGACAAGCACTTTTATGAGAACATATTTTGTGCCGATTGTCGTTATGGATTTTGCGGTTTTCTTTGGAATCGGAGCCTGGAAAAGAACCAAAGACGGGAGAATTAGATGGGACCGTTACAAACTAAAGGTGCCTCTCTTTGGTAAACTCTTCCTCAAAGTGGAAACCGCCCGTTTGGCCAGGACATTGGGCATACTTCTTACAAGTGGTATCCCGATACTTGGCGCTCTGGAAATCGTAAAAGGTATTGTCCAGAATAGTTTTATCGCAGGTGCTCTGGATTCTGTTAAAGACAGAGTTAGCAAAGGCAGTGATATCGCAGAAGCAATTAGAAAGACCGGACTATTTCCGCCTATCGTGATTCACATAATGGCGACAGGCCAAATGAGCGGAAATATAGAAAACGGCCTGATGGATATTGCTGATATGTATGACGACGAAGTCGAGATGACAGCTAAAACGCTGACCTCACTCATTGAGCCTGCAATACTTCTTATTATGGGTGCTGTTATCGGCTTTATAGTGTTAGCTATTTTACTGCCAATATTTGAGATAAATCAGGCCCTTTAGAAGAGTACAGATAAGATGCCGGGGATTACGATTTGAAATCCTACGGCCAAGATGGTGAGGGCGGCGGCGCTGAAGACAGTGCTGATATTGAAAGCCGGAACCTGGATGTATAACGCTGATAATGTGGTGAAATAGGCGCATAGGCATGAAGACGAGAAAATGGAAAGCATTTACTTTAGTGGAAGTTATTGTGGCACTGGTTATAGTCTCAATCTCTCTGCTGGGTTTAATAAGACTCCATCTGATAAGCATCACTATGGCTGATGCGGCAGAGATAACTTCGCAGGCTGTTCTTTTAGCAGAGGAGAAAATCGCAGAGACCATGACCCTCGGATACCCGAAAGAAGGAACCGCCTCCGGCACTGTAGAAAGAAATACTCATAGTTTGCACTGGCAAACTGAAGTCGCAGGCTTGCAGTCACCTCAGTTGGCCGGAGCTGATATTATAGGATTGCGAAAAATATGTGTCGAGGTTGGCTGGAAGCAGGGGAGCGGTTCCAAAAGTCTGCAAATGTCAACTTATGTTGCCGACAGGAGATTACCGTGAAAAGTAAATCCGTCAAATATAATGTTACGCCGTTAGAAGTAGGGGCGGTTTACGAACCGCCTCTACGGATTCGACGTCAGCTTAGAGCCGGCTTTACACTGATCGAGATTCTTGTGGCTGTGACAATAATCGTTACGATTGTTTCAATGGTTTACGGCAGCTATTTTGCAACGGCAAAATCAGCCGATGTGTACCAAGTTAGGATGGCTCTGTCCGGACAGACGCGGAAAGTGCTGGACCAGATGGCCCGTCAGATACGCTGCTCGTACATCGGCGAGGCAATCGAGGACACAGATTTGGCGGGAACAGGGAGCGGCACAAATACAATCAGGAAGGGCCCGGTTATCTATTTTAGTTATGAGCCGGATGCTCCCGGAAGTGGGACTTTGCATCTGGTAACTACTAATAAGCTTTTCTGCGATGATGGGTATGCGAACGGACTCGTTGATATTGCTTACAAATTTGATAAGAACATCGGCACACTTTATCTGAGCCAGAGGAGCTTCGTTGGAATACCCCAGGAGCACCTTGAAGATAGAAATTGGCGGCCGCTTCTCGTCAACGTTGAGTCTGTAGAATTAGACTTTTTTGATGGGCGGCAATGGTTGACAGAATGGGATTTCGAGCGAAAGAAAAAACTCCCCCTTGCAGTGAAAATTGGTATTACCTGCGAGGACGAGAATTCTCGGCAATGCCACTATGGAACTATTGCCTATGTGGGTTGCTCCAGTAACCAGGGCCGGGAAGCTCTGTCTGAAACATTGGTTGGTAAATAATGAGACTGAAAATAGCAAAAAAAGAACATAACGGATTTGTGCTTGTTGTTGTCCTGAGTATGGTCATCATGCTGGGGATATTGCTCTTTGGATTCAACCATAAGAGCCGTGCCGGCCTGCTTGCCGCCGATGACTTGCGAAAATCCGAACAGGCACGCAATTATGCAAGAGCAGGCCTGAATATAGCGATTGCGGCTGTCAGGAATACCGAAGATTTGCAGACAAACAGGAAGTTACAAAATCTGCTTTCTGGAGAAAATACTGTTTCCATCGATGAGGGGAACTGTTTAATAACTGTAACCGAAGAAAGCGGCAAGCTCAATATTAACCTGTTGAAAGATGAGAACGGCCAAATGAATAAAAACGTAATAGACCAGTTACTTCGGCTTATCGATCTGCTGAATCGCGAGAACTTTGGCGATTTTCATATCAGTTATGAGCTGGTCCCTTCAATTATCGACTGGACTGACAGCGATGATGAGGTTACGTTTCTGCCCTTCGTAAAGCATGAAAATTCAGGGGCGGAGTCAGATTATTATAGTAACTTGACACCTCCGTATCGCTGCAGGAATAATTCCTTCGAGACAACTGAAGATCTCCTGTTGATCAAAGGCGTAACACAGCAGGTTTTCGGCTGCCTGCGGGATTTTATCACGGTGAGAGGTGATGACAAAATTAACATTAATTGGGCATCAAAGCATGTAATCCAGAGCTTATCGGAGACTATGGATCCTGTTTTGGCTCAGATGATAATTGACCGTCGAAAAATTAAACCTTTTGGCAGCGTTATGGAACTGCGCAAAATTCCAGGAATGACGGATAGTATTTATCAGGCAATAGAAAAGACTGTTACGGTTAGCCCTACAAAGCAATACTATCGTGTTACCTCAGAAGGAACTGTTGACGGGTTCACTTGTACGATAGTTGCTATTCTGGGGAGAGGCACGAAAACCGAAAATGTTGATGTGATTGTATATAAAGAGCTTTAGATATGCGCCAATTGCGTTATTTGTATAAAGATAAGCAGGAGAAGAGATAATGGTTAAGCGGTGTATCGGTATAGATATTGGTGCTTCCTGTTTATGTGCGGTACAGGTTGTGCGCACAGATGAGGGATTCTGCGTTGAAAAAGCCTTCGGCACACAAATACGCCGAAGTACAGACTCGCCTGAAGAGATGCTGAGGCTGCTTTTCAACCGATATGGTTTTGACCGGCGCGCGGAGGTTGCAATTTCTATGCCGCATGATACCGTTTTTTTCAGGAACCTGAAAACTGATTCTGTCGGACTCGAACAAATCCGTGAAGGAAACTGGTTTGCTCTGGAACATAATTTTCCGGTTGGAGCGGAGAAAATCGTTGCTCAGGTATATTCGTACAATCCAACGCCGGATGGCAAATATTCTGTTCTTACAGCAGCTTCGACCAGGCAATCACTTTACGAAAGACTAAACATCTTCACTGAGGCAAAATTGCGTCCCGGCCTGGTGGAGGCGGCGATTTTTGCGGTTCATTCAACAGTTGCGGTAAATCACCCGGAAATTATGGCCGGTCAGGCCATCATTGCGTATATAGATGGGTATTATCTTACTTTGGCGATAATCAGGGACAACGATATTGTGGTTGTTAGAAGTATTCCGGTTATTACCGAATCTGAAGATGATATAAAGTCTATTCAAAAACAGATGGCCCATGTCATATCGCGTGAAGCACAGATAACATGGCGAAAAGTGTTCGGAACCGATATCGAGCAGAACACTAAAATTTACCTGATAACAACCGGCCAAACTTCTGACTATCTGGTGGTAAAGATTGGAAAAAAACTGCGTTCTGAAACCATAGTTGTTGATTGCTATGCCACGGTAGAAAATCTGTCCCGGAATATGGTGGATATACCGGTATGTGTTGCAGAAGGTCTGGCTTTAAGGGTTTTGGCGCCTGAACAAACCAAGGGTATTAACTTTCTCGAAGCAGACAAAACAGATGCCGCCCCGGCATTGAACCTGAGAAAAGAATTTGTTTTTTGTGCAACACTAATATGCGCAATAGCCGTTTTCTTACTGGTTGGGCTGTTTACGCGATTGTCGCATTTGGAAGCTGCTTATGCACGCGTAAAAAACGAAACCACAGAGATTTTTAAGACGACATTGCCGGATGAGAAAAACATTGTAAATCCCCTTGCTCAGTTAGAGCAGAAGATCGAGTCGTTCCGCAGGGATTCCCGGCTTTTCGCATCTTTGTCTGATAGCGGTTTATCGCCGCTTGATGCTCTTTACAAAATAAGTGTGAGCAGTCCTTTGCCCGAAAATATAAAGGTTGATGATATATTGATAGGTGCCGATACAGCCAGGATTAATGGCACCTGCGATTCGTTCGAGCCGGTGTACCAATGGCAGCAGCTTTTACAGGAAGACCCCGGCTTCACATTTGTTGACGTGAAGTATATAGAAAAACAATCCAAAAGCGGCCTCGTGGAGTTTACTATGCTGCTGTCTTTATCGACAGAGGAGCCCAAATGATACGTTTAGCGCGAAGAGAAAAATTATTGGCCGGAGGCTTGGTTATTTTCATGGCGTCATGGTCTTTGTTTACTGTCGCAGTCAAGCCTGCTCTTGCCAGGATTGAGACACTCGGTCGGGTTATACCTGAAAATCAGCAGGAGCTTGAAAAAGTTCGTGCGATAAGCAAGAAATATATCTTACTGAACAGCAGGCTCGATAATTTGCACACAAATATTGCTTCGGCAAAGGAAACTATTGAGCTGCTGCCTTTTTTAGAATCATTAATCGAAGAATGCGGCCTTGCAAAAAATCTTGATACAATGAAAAGGGATGTATTGCAAATAGATTCAAATTACTCCGAGACAATTGTTGAGGTAAGACTGGATAGCTTGTCGCTTGGCGAGCTTGTTGATTTTCTCCATAAAATAGAATCGTCACAGGTTCGGGCAAGAACAAAAAGTATATATATCAAAAGGAATATGGCAAACAAAAACCTGCTTGATTCAGTGGTCGAAATACACAGTGCCAAATTATCCCAAAACGAGTTTGCCGGAATGTAATATTGTGATTTCCAACTCGCCTGTTTCCAGGCTGGCCCGCCAAAATCATCGATAATCTGCACAAAAATCCCTGCTATTGTAAGCAGGCTCACACAAATTAAAGTTATCTGTCAGGGATTCGAGATTTATGTTTCTATGGTTGTGGATTTTTATTTTGACGTTGCTGTTGGTTATAGGTATTTTATTACCTAAAAGTATGGTTTTTTCGCGAATCGGCTAAAAAAAGGAGAATAATATGGAGATATTCAACCAAACCGTTTTGCAGATTGAATCATCGACGAAAAACAGAGAGGATATCTGAAATGTGGTCTGCTATTTATATTACCAGCATTGTTGTCATAGGGCTGTTAGCTTTTTTTATAGGAAAAAAAAAGGCTGCCGCGCCAAAGGTTGAATCGAAAACAACAACGTTTTTGATTAAATCCATCCAGGCAATTGCGGAATTAGCGGTTATTGAATACATAACCGAAGGTGTTACGGAAATTAAAGAAAAGAAGACCAGCCTTATAACCGTACGCTGGAAAAGGGGCTTACTGAGATATACGGCGAAACTGAAAATCGGTTTTGAGCTGGACCAGATGGATTATACTATTAACGATTTACGAAAGCTGATTCAAATCGTCCTGCCGAATCCAAGAATCTTAAGCTGTGAAATCTACAACAGAAAGTTTTACAAGCTGCCTTTGGAGAAAGCGGAAAATGTTCCCTGGAAGTACGGCATAGTCGAAGATTTCAGCTCAGATGAAGTGCTTGCACTTGACAGTGAAGCCAGAGAGAATGCCCTTCAGAATGTAAATGAATTCTATGGCCTTGACCTGCTTCGAGACAAAACCAAGCTTACCTTCAAGAAGATATTTTCTCTTTCTTATCCCGAATACACAACAGATATATCTATTATCGAAGATCCGTCTTCCCAGGCCGCAGGCGAGCTTCCCGGCCGGACAGCTTCCGAAGATCAGGTTTCTGATTCCGGAAAATAAAAAAAAACGGACGGTAAGGCTTTTGACGAAATAGACACTTCGTGGGATTGAGAAATAACACTTTTCAAAGTTTCTTTTTTTATTTTAATTTGTTCCTTATTCTTTTAATATACTCTTATGTTGGAAAAAGGACTTATCCAGATTTATACCGGAGACGGCAAGGGTAAAACCACCGCTGCGTTCGGATTGGCACTGCGTGCGGCCGGGCATGGAAACAAGGTACTGATATATCAATTTTTAAAACCACCCTCTCTTGATATTGGAGAGCGGTTTGCACTGGAATTGGGTGCTGTCGGAATCAGGGCTGAAGCTATCGATATGCCCTGGGATATGTCTGAATCTCTAAAAAACGAGCAAGCCGTTGCTCTGATGCGGACCGCAATCAGCGAAGCCCTTGAAAGAATTGCTCAAACTGCGGAAAAAAGGTTTTACGATGTCCTTATACTTGACGAGATTGTGTTTTGCCTTTCCAAAGGTCTGGCCAGATTGGAAGATATTAAAAGTATTATTGACAGAAAAGACCCTGCTGTTGAGATTGTTTTGACTGGCAGAGGCGCGACCGGAGAATTGATAGAGATGGCGGATTTAGTAACGGAAATGAAAAAAATAAAGCATCCGTTTGATAAAGGCCTGCTTGCCAGACGCGGCATCGAATTTTAAGCATGGATTTTAGGATTAGAAAACAACAAAAGCGTAAACGGGAGCTTTGAGTATGAGTCAAAGTGTTGCTGCAATTATTTGTGCCGCCGGAGCGAGCAGTAGATTCGGTGGAAAAAGGAAGAAAGCATTTGTCGATGTGGCTGGCAGGGCGGTTTTTCTGAGAACCGTAGAGATTTTTGCCAACCGGGATGATGTAAAACAGGTTCTATTAGGCATTTCGTCGGAAGACGAAGAGCTGGTAAATATCAAGTGGGGGCCTAATCTGAAGTTTTACGATACGACAATCTTCCTGGGTGGTGATGAGCGTTTTGATACCGTCAATAAGGGCATCGAGCTTGTCAAAGATGATATCGATTTTATTGCTGTCCACGATGCCTGTCGATGTTGTGTTACCCCAGAATTGATTGACAAAGTTATTGCCACTGCCGCTGAAAAAGGCGCTGCCATACCGGCCTGTCCGGTAACAGCGACTATAAAAGAGGCACAGGATAACACGATAACCAGGACCGTTGATAGGGAGAATCTTTACGAAGCTCAAACTCCACAGGTCGTTGCGGTTGAACTGCTCAAAAAGGCGTATGAAAATCTGAAGAATCTGGACCAAAGCAAGATCAGCGATGACGCGCAATTGGTCGAAGCATTAGGCCAAAAGGTGACGATTGTGGAAGCGGACTCTTCTAATATTAAAATTACCCGGCAAAGTGATATTGCAATAGCCGAAGCCATTCTCAAGTTCCGGCCCAAGCTTATGCCGAAAGGCCCCGTAGGCCCTTACAGTGAAGCTCAATGGTGACATTTCAATACACTGGGATGAAACTCAAAGGAAATAAAGTACATATTTATTAAAAAGGAGACTCAAAGATGAGAACAGGAATATTTTTGAAAGCAGCTATTGTATTAATGATGTTGCTAACTGCGACGACCGGATGTAACGGATTAAGCGAGGTGTTCGGCGGAAAGAAAGTGCCGTTGTTGTTCGAAGCTGATTTTGAGGATAACGAAATTGGTAACTGGAAGGCTACCGACCCGACAGCATGGAGAATCGAATCCGGAAATGGCTCCAAGGTGCTGGCCCTGCACAAACAGAGTGAATATGTACCGCAAGTCCGCTCGCCTTTTAATATAAATCTTATTCGGAATGTGATTGTAGGCAGTTTTGTACTGGAGTTAAAGATGCATTCTACCACAAAGGATTACGGCCATCGGGATATGTGCCTGATTTTCGGACACCAGGATCCGACTCATTTTTATTATGTGCACATTGCCAATCAATCCGATGCTCATGCAAATTCCATATTTATTGTTAATGCCGAACCTCGAGTATCTATTGCCCAGACACGAACCGAAGGAACAAAGTGGGATGACGGCTGGCATACTGTGCGATTGGTGCGCGACGCTGAAAAAGGCACAATTGAGGTCTTCTTCGATGACAGGCCGGAGCCGATAATGACCGCTGTGAACGATCGTTTTGGCTGGGGTGGTATCGGTGTTGGCTCATTTGACGACACCGGCCAATTTGATGACATTCGACTGTGGGGTATTGAGCAATAATATCCCCATTTGCCCTAACATAAAGCCATAAGATATCAGCTTGAGCAAAACCGTTGCCTCTGTTAGACTATTGCCTGTGTGAAATTTGTACCGGAAAGAAAAAATGAAAATCAATTATTCAATTGATCAATTAATTTGAGGTAACTGATGAATGTACTGTTAATTGGTAACGGTGGGCGTGAGCATGCGATTGCCTGGAAATTAGCTCAATCGAAGGATTTAACCAGGCTTTACATAGCACCGGGAAACCCGGGTACTGCACAATGTGGTGAAAATATTCCTATCAGCCCTGATAGTGCCGACGAGCTTTTAGACTTTTCAAATCAGAATGATATTGGTCTTGTGGTGGTTGGCCCGGAGGACCCTCTTGCCGCTGGCCTTGTTGATAAGTTTGAAGCTGCCGGCATAAAGGCGTTCGGCCCAAGCGGAGGTGCCGCACAGCTCGAAGCGGATAAAGCGTTTGCAAAGCAGCTTATGCGATCCAGTTCCATCTCTACGGCTGAGGGTAGATGCTTCGATAGATTCAGCGATGCCAAGGCATATATCGCCAGCAGGGACGAATCGGTTGTGGTAAAGGCTGCTGGTCTTGCTAAGGGCAAAGGGGTTTTTGTCTGTGATGATCCTGCAGATGGAATCCTGGCCGCCGAAAAAATAATGTGTGACGAAATATTCGGAGATGCAGGTAACAAAATCATCGTCGAAGACAAACTGCTGGGCGAAGAGGCATCGATACTTGCCTTTGTGGATGGGCGAAATATCTATGTTATGGAATCCTCGCAGGACCACAAGGCCATCGGAGACGGCGATACCGGCCCTAATACTGGAGGTATGGGGGCTTACTGTCCTGCGCCTGTAGTCACTGATGAGTTGATAAGTCATATAACCAATGAAATTCTTGTCCCGGTGGTTGATGGCATGAATCGAAACGGCACACCGTATAAGGGTGTGCTATACGCAGGAGTTATGATTACAGGCGGCGGGCCGAGAGTTCTGGAATTTAACGTGCGCTTTGGCGACCCTGAAACGCAGCCAATTCTTGCAAGACTCAAAAGCGATTTACTGGAAGTTCTTCTGGCTGTCTGTGACGGCACATTAGACCGGATTACACTCGAATGGGACCGGCGACCGGCTGTTTGTGTAGTGATGGCTTCTGGTGGTTATCCCGGTGATTATGAAAAAGGCAAAAAAATTGTCGGCCTGGAAGAAGCACAGCAGATTGAAGATGTTATCGTATTCCACGCAGGCACCAAAGATATAGACGGAGATATTGTTACAAACGGCGGCAGAGTCCTGGGCGTAACCGCCTTAGGGGATACAATCAAGGATGCAAAGGAAAGGGCATATAGAGGGGTGGAAAAAATAAAATTCGACGGTGCTTATTGCCGTCGGGATATCGCGGATAAAGCGATTAAAGGAAGTGGCAATTGATTGTCGAATAAAGTTGGTAGTTGGAAGTTTATAGGTAACGAACAAAGGACTAACAACTACGTATCCTGAATTGTGTGTGTCCTCTATGGCCTGGCTCAAAATTAAAAATCTGGAATCCAAAGGTGTAATGCGATGGCTTGCAGAAGTCTTGATTCTGGCTGTTCTTCTATGGCTATTTTTCATCCTTGCAGGTCGGGCTTTGTGCCATATTGCCCTGTCGCAGATTGCCGAGCTGACCAACACGAAGATAAAAACCGAATCTGTTAATTTTCACACGGATGGTTCGGTCCTCATTAAAGAGCTTGTCATCAGCCCCTACGAGAAGCGAAGCGATGATGATATAATACTTAAAGCCCAAACAGTATATGCACGCTTTAGTCTAAGAAGCTTACTGTTATTGCGGCCGCGGCTGAAAGTTATTGATGTCAATGATTTTGCCTTCAACGCTCAATACGACCTGGATACGGGCTGGTGCAATTTGTCGGCACTTACTATCAAGCCGCCGAAAGGAACTTCTGGCAAAATGCCGCGTATTCATCTCAAAGCGGGAACGTTGCAATACAGTAAGATTTCAAACGGACAGGTGGAAGTTGCTCTCTCAGTGCCTCTTAACGCGAAATTTGGATTCGATGAGGAAACACAAAACGGCTACAGTTTTGAAATAAATACAGCCACGATGGTCTCTGGTTACGGAAATAGCAAGCTGACCGGATTTTGGAAGCCGGGCTCTATTACAATTGCAGGAGGAATTTCGTCTGTTGATGTTCCTGGGCTTGAAATGGCCTGGGTAATAGAAGTCCTGGCTGCTGAGCTGAAGTATGAAAGGGATAAAGACTTCTCGCTGAAGCTCAGGATAAAAGATTTGCAATCAAAACGCAGTCCGGCTCTGGATAGATTAGCATTGGTCGGGCCGGCATTTTTAGGCAAATCCGGCCCATTTGCCGCTTTGCAAAAGTTTTTCAACCAGTATCAGCCTTATGGACAAGTAGATATTGATCTTGATGCTTCAGGTAATTTAAACCGACTTAGCGAAAGCACGTTGTCCGGTGAAGTTTATTGTAAGGATGTTGCTTTTTGCTACTTCAATTTCCCATACACAGTAGAGCATTTGGCTGGCCGGATAGATTTTACCAAAAATAGCGTGACTCTGAACAATCTGAAGGGCAAACACAACGACGTTGAACTTGTCTTTAATGGCTGGAGCCGGGATTTCGGGCCGGATTTGAAGTGCCAAATCAGGATTACAAGCGACAATATCGCCTTAGATAATGACTTGTATAGTGTACTGAACACAAAACAGAAAGAATCATGGTCTGCTTTTTCTCCGAATGGATTTGCAGTAATAGATTACCAGCTCAACCGGGATTCACAAATAAACGTGGAAAGAAAATTAACTGTCGAACTGCGTGGTGCCGAAGCTGTATATCGGCGTTTTCCTTATCCATTAAAAAATCTTACAGGCCGGCTCTTTTTCGAACACGGCAAAATAAACTTTTCAGATGTGGTTTCGCAGGTGAACGAGTGCAAAATAACCATAAATGGCGAAGTAGTAACCAATACCGACAGTAAATCAGTATATGATATATCGGTCAAAGTAAACGATGTGCCCCTCGATTCTTCTCTCGAGGCGTCATTGCCGGACGGACAAAGGAATTTGTACAATCAAATCCACCCCACGGGTCTGGCCGGCGGCTTGATAAAGATTTCAGGTCGGAGTTCCGAGCCGGCTGCTTTTACAGCCGACTTGTCTTTCAAAAAAGCTTCTTTGAAATCCGACCGATTTTCATCGCCTATCTCTGATATATCGGCTAATGCCGTTTTTACACCTGAGATGATAGCTGTCAGGGATTTCTCAGGCAGGTATAGTGATGGTTTGGTTTCGTTGGCCGGCAGAATATGGCCGGGCCGGGAAAGCGGGCAATCACGCTATCAGTTGTCAATGAATTTTGAGCAGATAATGTTAAACGATGATTTGTTTGGTTTCGTCCCTGAGTCGCTGAAAGAAATCGTTACTGAATTGAAACCACAGGGCAAACTTAATCTCGTTGTCGATCTGAACAAAGAGGCCCCGGCGATCCCGCCCGATTACAGGATAACTATGGATTGTCTGGGTGACAGCGCCGATTTTCCACAGCTTCCATTTCCCCTCAAAGACATCACCGGCACCTTCTCGATAACAAAAGACAGTATAACTTTTGAAGAGATTGCCGCGACTTTAGATGATAATATTTCGGCGACAGAAGATAAGTCAACTATCAAACTGAATGGCCAGATAGCTTTGGCTGACAATTCTTTCAGTAGTGCTCTTTTAAATATCTCGGCTAAAGACCTTTTCCTTGACGAATGCCTGATCATATTCTTACCACAACATATTGAGCCATTATACGACGAACTCTCGCCCGCGGGTCGATTTGATTTGGATTTCAAAAATGTCCGAATCTTGCCCACGAAAGATGGGCAAAAGTCCGTTGATTTCACTGGTGATATCGCATTCAAAAACTGTAGCTTCAAATTCTCTGATGCCGAAACCGAATTGGATGCAGTCCTAAAAATAAAAGGCTTATATAATACCGGACAGGGCCTAAGTAATTGCCAGGCTGCTTTTGATGGCGGCACGCTCAGGATTCAGGGCAAATCTTTCACGAATCTAAAGGCGGATATCTTTTATGACCCTGACTTGCGGCGCTGGTCAACCGAAGATTTAATCGCAGATTATTACGGTGGAAAAACAATAGGAAAGTTTGAGTTGAAACAACCGGCCGGAAAAGCTTCAGAGTATATGCTGCAGGTGGTTTTTGACAATGTTGATGTACGGCAGTTTCTCTCGGATACAAAGGACAAAGAGATTGCAGAGAACCGATATACAAGCGGGAGAATGGACGGCTCATTGAGTGTTAATGCTCGTATTGGTGATAGTTCCTCACGCCTCGGTGTTTGCAAACTTACAATGAGAGATATGCAGTTCGGACGGCTTTCGCCCCTCGGTAAACTTCTGCAGGTAATGAAACTAACCGAGCCGAAGGACTTTGCTTTTGACCAGATGTTCGTTGATTCTTATATCAGGCGCAATGACCTGCTTGTTAAGAAGCTCGACCTCTCGGGCCACGCCGTTGCATTTTATGGCTCAGGTCTGATGGATTTGAAAACAAGAAATGTGGATTTAGAACTCACTGCCCGGGGCCGGCGACTTGCCACAGACGACCCTTCTTTCTTTCAGTCTCTTACCGAAGGTCTTGGGCGGGCCGTTATCAAAATGAAGGTAACAGGCGATTTTTACGACCCTGATGTTCAAACCGAAACCTTACCCGTTATTGGAGAAACTCTCAGAATACTCGGGAAAAAACCAGATACACGTTAATTCATTCGCTGCCTTAACTCCATCGCCGTAGCGATGGAGTCAGGTTAATGGATCGATTGCATACTCGCCAGTGGCTGTCATATCTGCGAATATCCCGCTGGCCGCAGGATTATATCGGTTATGTTGGAAACAGTGTCCTTATAGGCAGGATCAGACCTGAGTTTCTTCCACTCCGGGCTGCCGCCGAATACCTTCCATTTTTTGTCACGGTCGGCCATGTCCTCAAAGACCAGCATATAGGTCAGATTAGGCATTAGCGGACCGATTAATGTCTCACCGAAAAATACCGGCTGCAAACCTGTTTTTTTGAAAATTGCTATCTCGCCGCCTTCGTTAAACATCTCAATTTTCTTCTTGGAGGCTTTGATGCTGTGACTTTCATAGGTCCGAAGCTCGAAAAGTCGTTTTTTCTTTTCCGGCACTTCCAGTTTTGGCATGTCCTTAAAAGCTAACATCAGCGAGCTTTCCATCCGTACAAATGTCGGCTCAGATAACGGCGCATTGACAAAATCAGCACCTGCCTTTCGATATTCTTTGTCCTCCATCAGCATTGAGGCGGAGTTCATCACAGTGTCCAAAGATTTGTGTACAAGCAGAACGTAAAGCGTCGGATTGTTTGGTCCATACATCGCATTGAAGACGCCGACCGATCTGATTCCTATACGGTTCATCGCAGGTATTCCCACCTTACGCAGAAAATTACCGAGAAGATTTTTCTTCGTACCAACGCCCAGACGATATTGTCTGAACTCTAAATATTCTTGTTTGCTCTCACCACCCTCTGCGGTTGCCGCCGAAAAACTCATACCTGTCATTCCGGCAAGGCTACCCGCTGTTAGAAACTCTCGTCTGTTCATTTCCAAATTCTCCTTTCATAAAACTGGTTACAGTTATGATTTTGCCTGTGTTCACATTGTACAATAGTCAAAATTTTCAAATTAGTCAATAGCAACTTCAACTGTTGACGCTAATTCGCGAACTTTGAACCTCTGCTCCTCCGGTCCTCAGTGAGATTCTTGAAGTGTCAATTGCCAAAAACCTCCTCATCCTTTTTCCGCCATGCCCACAATTTATATCCGCGGAAAAACGAAGCCGCAACACTGCCTGCAGCTCAGCGCTTCTTAAGCAGTGTATCATATTCAGCTTGAAACCGAAGTTTATGCTTGACTTCTTCCTCTGCTAATGCCAAAAGCACTTCTCGCGATTCCTCGTCACTCACTCTTGCCGCCAAATTTACATAAGTTCTGAATGCTGCTTCTTCCTTTGCCATTGCCAGCATAAGTATATCCTTGTAATCCATATCCAAAGGTGACGGATCATTTGATATAATATAACTCCCTTCAGGCCGGGGTGGCCTTTGCTTTGCTGTTACTGTTCTACCTGTCTTCATAATTTCCAGTTCCAGCTTGGCTTTGTGCCCTAACTCTTCTTTGGCCAGGTCTTCAAAAACAATAGACATTTGCCGATCCTCTACACGGTCGGCCAATGCCATGTAAAAGTGAAAGGCCTCCACCTCCTTGGCAATCGCATGTTCTAAAATATCTTCATAGCAATCAGGTTCTGACATTTTCTTTTTCTCTTTATGAGACTGAATTAGTAATTACATTGTCTTAAATAATGAACCTAATAAACGGTACACATTTTCATACTATACCATACTTAGAATTTCCGAATCCGTCAAAACGAAATAGTAAATAATCTCCTAATCAAGAAGCAATCTTAAAGTTCTTGCCCGTTGGAATTTGAATTGCTTATTGACTTCGACGGTTTATAATAAAAAAGCCATAGAAAAACCTATGCAGGCGGGTAATCTTGCCTCATATAAGTATTTTTGCGAATAATAGTAAAAAAAACAATCTAATCTCTGATGTGTGGAGGTAACGTTTATGACAAGTTCCGTAAACAATGTAAACAGGCGCAGGTTCCTGCAGATTGGCACAGGTTCGGTTGCCGCAATGTTCTTACCCCAAATTTCCGTTAATGCAGAGGAAACCTCGAAAACACAGCCGAACATCCTCTGGGTCAGTTGCGAGGACATCAGCCCGGACCTCGGCTGTTATGGTGATAGTTACTCAGTATCGCCTAATATCGACAAACTTGCCTCTCAGGGTGTGCGCTATGACAATGTATATTCACACTCCGGCGTTTGCGCTCCGACGCGATCTGGTATCATCACCGGAATGTACACAACCACTATTGGTACACATCATATGCGCTGCAAGGGCGTACCGCCGGCACATGTTAAATGCTTCAGTGAGTACCTCAGGACTGCGGGATATTATTGCACTAATAACTCCAAGACCGATTATCAGTTTAATCCCCCGCTAAGTGCCTGGGACGAAAGCAGCCGCAAGGCACATTGGCGAGGCCGTGCCGAAGGTCAGCCGTTCTTCGCTGTTTTCAATTTCACAACTTCGCACGAAAGTCAAATACGCAACCGAAGCAAAAGTATGCTGAAGCGTTTGGCGGATCTCGGGCCGAACGAGAAACACGACCCGGCTAAAGCTGTCCTGCCGCCTTACTATCCTGATACACCGGTTGTTCGCAAAGATTGGGCCCAGTATTACGATGTTATTACGCTGATGGATAAGCAGGTTGGTGACATTCTAAAACAGCTCGAAGACGAAGGCCTTGCCGATAATACGATAGTATGGTTCTGGGGCGACCACGGGCGAGGTCTGCCTCGCGGTAAGCGATGGATTTATGATTCTGGTTTGAGAGTCCCGCTGGTTATTCGCGTACCAAAGAAATTGAGAGAGCTTGCAATGCCGGGAATTCCCGGTGCGTTCAAACCCGGCACTGTAAACGACGACCTGGTGGCTTTCATTGATTTTGCACCTACTATGCTGTCGCTGGCTGATATAAAGATACCACAGCACATACAGGGCAGAGCTTTTCTGGGCTCTCAAAAGGCCGGGCTGCGAGAGTATATTTACGCTGCACGTGACAGGATGGATGAAGCGTATGACCTTATCCGTGCGGTGCGCGACAAGCGTTACAAATATATTCGCAACTATATGTGGCACTTAACCCGGGGTCAGGATATCGACTATATGAACCAGATGCCGGCAATGCAGGAGATGCGCCGTCTCAACGCAGAAGGGAAACTAAAGGGACCTCAAAAGCAGTATTTCGAGGAAACCAAGCCAGTTGAAGAATTATATGACACACTTAGCGACCCGCATGAGGTTAATAATCTGGCGGACAATCCTAAGTACAAAAAGGTGCTCTCGCGAATGCGCAAAGCCCATAAAAAATGGGTGAAAGAGACCGGTGATATTGGATTGATTCCTGAGCCTGAATTTGACGAAATGAAGCGGCCCGGCGGTCAGTACCAACTGACCGCGGAACCGATATTCTGGTCACCGAAGTGGCAGCCGGGCCAGGATGCGCGTCGGATTACAATCGCCTCTCCCACAGCCGGAGCTTCGATAGTTTATAGAATCAGTGGTGATGGAGTGGGCCAGACCGATTGGAAATTATATAGAAAATCCCTATGGCTTACGCCGGGTAAAGTACTGCACGCAAAAGCATGTCGTATCGGTTTTAAGGACAGCGGCGAGGTCCGATTTAAATTCGATGACAAAGTCGAAACGTCACAACGTCCTCAAACACCTACAAAGGACACCCAGCACTGGCGGAACAAGCTCAGTCGAACCGACTTACTCGAAAGCCTGAGAAGGATTAAAGAACTGGACGGCCAGGGCCGAAAAGCAATACCAAAATATCTCAGAGCTTTAGGTCATAAGTACGCCCCTGTTCGTTACTGGGCTGTGATAGGTTTGCACAATAATTGTAAAAGGCCTTCCGATATCGAGCGTGCAAAGACGGCGTTTGGAAAATCGCTTAAAGATCCTGCGGCAATTGTCCGTATCGCAGCGGCGCACGCGATGTGCGACTGGGATCAGGAGAAAGAGGCGCTGCCTGTTTTAACTGAAGCACTGAAGGACAAGACAGATAAGGCACGGTTGTATGCGATTATTGCTCTGAATAAGATTGGCGAAAAAGCCCGGCCGGCCCTGCCTCAGATCAAGATTGCCCTGAAGGATTCAGATAACTACGTACAGCGGGTAACACGCACAACAATCGAACGATTGGAAAATAAATAGGGCACAAAGCCCATATAAAATGTGGGTCTAAATAAGTTTTGTAATCGGGCTGACAATGAAAACGCGATAAGGTTTTTCTTGCCCGCGTTTGGGATTTGCAAAGGAGTTGAAAATGTGGAAGCGATTTGTCTTTAGAGTATTGGTCGTTGTTTGTTTCGGTGGGATTATTTTCCGTAGTGCTCAGGGTGTTGAGGCGAAGGAATTAGTATCTAATCCGACGTTTAAATCTTTCGGCGATGAGAAATTGCCAAACGGTTGGTCTGTGTGGAAACCTGTACTGCAAAAGACGGCATGTCGGATTGAAAATATTGGCGAAGGGCTTTTGATTAAAGCGGCGGGCGACCCGTACGCTGTCGGTGGGATTATTCAGAAAATCAGGGATATCAAGAGTGGACAGGCTTATGCGATTAAAGCGGTTTGTCAATTGCGCAATATTCCTGACCCTTATCAATCGATACTGGTGCGTATTATCTGGAGCCGTAGTGGCAAGTCCCTTCATCCGGCGGGAATGCTTGTGCGAGGGCCGACGCTTAAAGGAGATATAGCGAGTTTTGAAGATGTATTTATCGCACCTGAAGGAGCTGATGGCGCACAATTGTCACTGGAGATTAAATGGCCCGGTGACGGTTCGGTGATTTGGAAGCAGGTTAGTTTACAGCCGACTGCCCGGCCGAAGCCGCGAAAGGTGAAAATTGGGACTGTGTATCTAAGGCCGAAACAAAGTACACCGGAAAATAATCTTAAGCTATGGTGCGGACAGATTGATGCAGCCGGTAAGCTTGGACTGGATATTATATGCCTTGGTGAGGCTATTACTATAGTTGGAACCGATTGTACGGTAAAAGACTGCGCCAAACCGATACCTGGGCCGGTTACTTTGCAGTTGGCTAAAGCTGCGAGGATGAATCGTATTTGGGTGGTGGCTGGTATTACAGAACGAGCAGGTGATGTTGTTTATAATACTGCTGTACTGCTGGACCGTAACGGACGGATTGCGGGCAAGTACAGAAAGGTTCATCTGCCTCGTGAGGAATGGAAGAATGGTATCAGGCCGGGTGACGCCTATCCTGTTTTTGAAACGGATTTCGGAAAAGTGGCAATTCAGATTTGTTACGACTGGTTTTTTCCTGAGCCGGCTGAAATTTTTGCCCTCAAGGGGGCGGAGATTATCTTTGCACCGACCTGGGGCAATACACTGCCTGATGAGGCTGGGAGAGTGGATGGTGAATCGACATTCCGGGTTCGTGCCCGTGATAATGGACTCTATATGGTTCCATCTGTGTACGACGGCAATAGCCTTGTGATTGACCCGATGGGAAGAATACTGGCCAGCAGTGGGGGTAAAGAAGGCGTCTTCTGGGCAGAGGTTGATCTTAATGTGCGTGAAAGCCTCAAATGGGTCGGTTACTGGCGTTCCATTGGGCCGCGTCACCGCATGATAAAGAGTTATGGACCCTTGCTAAAAGCGTCGCGCAGCTCAAAATACTAATTTGTGGCTCGTCGCTCGCAAGGAGCGGTAACGCTTATAAATGGAATTTATATTTTTTTCACAGCGACGGTATAAATTGACCTTTGGTCTTTGAGATATTTGCGTTCGAAGTTTGTACCAACCCATTCTCCTTTATCTGCACCAACCGTGGGGAGGAATTGAATTTCTTCAAGTCCTTTGCCTTGATTAGTGATTACCTCTTGTATTACCTGGAAATAATCTTCGTGGTCGGTGGCGATTTTTAATTGTCCACCCGTCTTTAAGCAGCGAATTAGATGCTCCATGTTAGCCGGGCTGATAAAACGTCTTTTGTGGTGACGTTTTTTCGGCCAGGGATCGGGAAAATAAATATGGAAACACTCTACGGAGCTGTCGGTAATAAAATCAGCCAAAAAAACAGCGGCATCGGTGCGGATTATCCGCACGTTTGTCAGATCCCATCGCCCGATGCGGTCAACTGCGTAGCGGTAGTATTTACTGGCCCATTCTATACCGAGAAAATTGTCACTCGGCCTGGCTCTTGCCTGATTAACCAGAAAAGTCCCTTTGCCGGAACCGATTTCGATATGGACCGGGCCGGTACGTCCGAAAATCCGAACAAAATCGATTCTGCTGTCTATGTCCTCGGGTTTTAGTAAGACCGAAGGATATTCTTTTAAGGTACGTGCCATTTGTAAAATCAAGTCAAAAAAACACATTAAAACGGTAACGAGCATTCAGCAGATGTATTATACAGAATAACAGCCGTTTGGGCTAAGGTTGAAATTGCTTTTGTGATTTTGCTGTGATTAAAGTGAGTGCACGGACTGTTCGATAAGAAGCAGTGAACCTGAGTGTTGGCTGAGACGTATTCATTATAGGACTGAATCGTAGAAGCCAGGATAAGGAAGCCCTAAAATGATTCTACAACTGGTCAGATTAAAACGTAAACAGATTTTAGTAGATATTGATACCCAGAAGGACTTTCTACTGGCCGGCGGCAAAGCTTGCATCGGAAACCACAGAAGGGTTTTAGCACATATTCGCAGGGTGATGGCCTGGGCAAGATTTCGGAATGTCCCCATAATTTCCACTGCTGAGATTCACGCCAATCATAATGGCCAAACACAGGTCGATTACTGTATTGATGGAACCGATGGACAGAAAAAAATACGTTACACATTATTTAATAACCGTATAAGTTTTACCGCCGATGGAAATACTGATTTGCCGAGAGATATGCTGCGAAGGTACAAGCAGGTCATACTTCATAAGCGGTGCACTGACCCGTTTATTGAGCCGCGGATTGACAGATTGCTCAGTGAAGTAAAAGCCACCGAGTTTATTGTCGTTGGTATCAGTCTCGAAGGTGCTGTCGGGGCCACCGCACTGGGATTATTGCAGCGAGGCAAACAAGTGACCGTTATAGTCGATGCCGTAGGCTCACATAATAAAAGGGAAGCCAGGCTTGCACTTCGCAAGATGGAGACTAAGGGTGCAAAGGTCATTGAAACTAAGAAGTTGGCCGGAGTCTCACATCTAAAGCACATTGGCGTCTGTGATTGTGAGAGCTGTCGGCGTTTAGGCCGGAAAGCGATAATTGGCGCCCCGGATAAAAATTAGCGTCTGACGTATGTATTGAGAACTCAGCTTATTCAGCAACGTTTTTTTTAGACACCTCATTATTCATTTAGCTGTGTACTTATCTAATCCTGAATACTTTTCATTGAGACAAACTCAGTACACTGTACTATTGTCTTACAGGGAATTTTAATCATTGACATAATTGGTTGACCATAATATACTTAGTCTTGATTTTATAACCAATTCGGAAGCAATGATTTTAAGCAGGTGCTCTGAGGTTTGTGAGGAAGGAAATCATTATGAAACAATGCGGAAGGTTGAAATATTCAGAAAAATATAATTCAACAAATCTCCGGCATTGGGCATGGTTTGCTTTAACCGTACTGTGGGTGTTGGTTCTCGGCAGCGGATATGGGCATGCTCAGAGTCTTGATGCGAATACTCCATCCGGCGACAATACTGGTTCCGGACAGCTTCCGATTCAGGTAAACGGAGTGTTTCCGAATCTGACGGTTATGGCCAAAGGTTTGGGCAGTAACTCGGAAGCCGGCATTGGAGCACTGATTCCCTGGGCGGACAAGTTGTGGGCGGTTGGGTATGTTTCGCATATTAAGGGTAAGGGACTCGGTCTTTATGAGATAAGCGAAGATATGACGATGAGGCGGCATCCGGCCTCGATTACCGGGACGTTTGCAAATCGGATGGCACACTGGCCCTCCGGGCAGGCGTTCATCGGCCCCCACGCTATTGATGCCGATGGAAACGTCCGAACAATTGAAGCGCTTAAGAACCATCGTTTGACCGCTACTGTGAGCCACTTGACCGACCAGAAAAATAAAGTCTATTTCCTCGGCATGGAAGGCCGCTTCTGGGAGGTTGACGTGCATAGCCTCAAGGCAAAGCTCCTGTTCAATCTGGTTAAAGAGCTGAAAATCACAAATGCCAAACAACATTTCAAAAGCGCTTATACCGCCCAGGGTCGGGTTGTTGTTGCCAACAATACTTATGACCAGAAGGAGTTCCTTGGCCAGAGAGAGGCCGGACGATTAGCTCAATGGGATGGTAAAAGATGGACGATAATCGAGCGAAATCCGTTCGTGGAAGTTCACGGCAGCGCCTCAGGTGACTCTTACGGCGGCCATACGATTTACGCCACGGGATGGACGAAATCTTGTGTTGTGCTCCGCGTGCTTGTTCAGGGTAAATGGCTTCGCTATCTGCTTCCCAAGGCCGGGCACTCCTGGGATCATGCATGGAACACCGAATGGATGCGTATCCGTCATGCTCAGACCGAACGGTTGTTGATGGATGTTCACGGGATGTTTTACGACCTTCCGCCTTTTGCTTATGATGGACAGATATGGGGGATTCGTCCAATTTGCAGTCATTTGAGAGTGGTTCCTGATTTTTGCTGCTGGCGCGGACTATTTGTCATGGCTTCCGATCAAATTGACCATGACCAGGGACAGCCTCAGTCTGGTTTGTGGTTTGGAAATATTGATGACTTATGGTCGATGGGTAAGCCCTCCGGCTGGGGCGGGCCATGGTGGCAAACTCCTGTGAAAGCTGGAACGGTATCTGATCCGTTTTTGATGACCGGCTTTGATAAGAAAGTCGTGCATTTTGCTCATGATTCAAGACAGGATGTATGGTTCTGGATAGAGGTTGATTTTCTCGGTAATGGAACGTGGAAATCGTACGAACCGGTTAAAGTCCCGGGCGAGAGAGGATATAACTACCACATTTTTCCGGATGGTTTTTCAGCGCACTGGGTAAGGATCGGAGTAAGTGATGATTGCAAAGCGACGGCGTACTTTATGTACAATTAGTTTGGGGAATTGTCCATTTCTATAAATTATTTTTCGACTTTTGAAAAAAAGATTTGACTTTCAATATCTGTGATTGAAAATATTGTCACAAGAACACGAAAGTATGTAATAGCCAAGGAGTATTTGATATGAAGCATAAAATCCAAAAATCAAGGTCCGTTGTAATTTGCATGATGCTTCTGCTTTTTGTTATGACCACTGCATCTCCAAAATCGGCGGATGCTCAGGATTTGTTGAAATTCGAAAAGCGGATGACGGAATTTACACTGGAAAACGGCATGAAATTCCTGGTACTCGAACGGCACGAAGCTCCGGTGGTTTCATTCCACACTTACGCCGATGTTGGTGCGGTTGACGAGGTCAAGGGAATCACGGGTATGGCACATCTGTTTGAGCATATGGCATTTAAGGGAACCATGACCATTGGCACCACAGACTACAAGTTGGAAGCCACATCTTTGGCACAGGCTGACCAGGCGTTTGAGGCGATGAAACTCGAGCGAAGGAAAGGTGACAGGGCGGACAAGGTAAAGCTGGAGGAACTGCAGAAGCAATTAGAGCAAGCGCAGGAAGAAACCCAAAAGTACCTGGTACATGATGAATTTGAGGAGGCATTTGTCCGGGAAGGCGGCGCGGGTTTCAATGCTTATACCAGCCAGGATGCTACCCAGTATATAGTCAGCCTTCCCTCTAATAAAATCGAACTTTGGATGTCCCTGGAATCCGACCGGTTCGGCAATCCGGTATTGCGGGAATTCTATAAAGAAAAAAACGTGGTGATGGAAGAGCGGCGTATGAGCACCGAAAACCAGCCTGTCGGACGCCTGTTGGAGGAATTTTTAGCCATTGCTTACAAAGCCCATCCTTATGGTGAACCGATAGTGGGACACATGAGTGACTTGGAGACGCTGACTCGTTCCGAAGCTCAGATGTTTTTCGAAAAGTATTATTTGCCGAGCAATCTGACTGTTGCGATAGTCGGAGACGTGAATCCGCAGCAAATACGAGAGCTGGCGGAAAAATATTTTAGTCAAATTCCCAGCAGCTCCAAGCCCGACCCGGTAGAAACAGTCGAACCTCCACAGATCGGGCAGCGCCGCGTAATCGTACAGGACCCAGCGCAGCCTTTTGTACTGATTGGTTATCATAAGCCGAATATTAACCATTCTGATAATGCGGTCTTTGATGCTATCACAGAGATTGCAGGTATCGGGCGCACGTCACGCTTATATAAGAGTCTTGTCAAAGAAAAAAAGGTTGCTGTTGCCGCCTCAGGATTTACGGGCATGCCCGGGAACAAATATCCCGCTTTGTTTATGTTTTATGCTGTACCGGCCAGGGATCATACAAATCAGGAATGTGAAGAGGCCATCTACGCTGAAATCGACAAGCTGAAAACCGAACCGGTATTACCGGAAGAACTGGCCAAAGCAAAAACACGCAGCCGGGCAAGCCTGATACGACAGCTTGATTCCAATTCCGGACTTGCTTCCCAGTTGACTTTTTATGATGTTATTACCGGCGATTGGCGCAATCTGTTTAAGCAGCTCGATGATATCGATAAAGTTACGGCTGAGGATATCCAGCGAGTTGCCGAACAATATTTTACAACCAAAAACCAGACAGTTGGCATTATCGATACGACCATTACTGAAAAATGATTTTTTCACAGGAGAAGCGAAATGAGAGCTTATAAATCGGCCGCCGGGAGAATTGTTATTTTGGGAATTCTTGTGTTGTCCTTTGCAGTCACAAGCTGTACGCAAAACAACCTCCTTCATTACAAACAGTTGAAATATTCTAAACTGGGTGATATTCAAATCCCGGAGGTTCAAAAGATTACCCTCCCTAATGGGATGCAGTTGTTTCTGCTTGAAGACCATGAGCTGCCGCTTATCAGTGTCTCAGCCCGGATCCGGGCCGGTTCGATTTATGAGCCGCCCGAAAAGATTGGTTTGGCTGCCATCACCGGAACAGTAATGCGCACGGGCGGGACAGTCAGCAGGACAGGTGATGAAATTGACGAACAATTGGAAAGTATCGCCGCTTCGGTGGAGACTGACATTGGCCTTAATTCCGGTTCGGCCTTTGTTTCTGCTCTGGAAAAAGATATCGATGTAGGCTTGGATATACTGGCGGATGTGCTGATGAATCCTGCTTTTAGTGAAGAAAAAATCATGCTGGCAAAGATTCAGTATCGTAGCTCTATTGCCCGCCGTAATGATAATGTCGGGTCAATAGCCGCCCGGGAATTTAAGAAGCTTATCTACGGTCCTGATAGTGTTTACGCGCGGCATACCGAGTATGCCACAATCGGCAGCATCAGCCGTGATGACCTCGTTGCTTTTCACAAAAAGTTCTATGGTCCCAATAATATGATGCTTGGGATTTGGGGCGATTTCGACACCGTCCTGATGATAGAAAAAATTGAAAAAGCATTCGAAGGCTGGAAAAAAGTTGATATGTATTTTCCTCGGGTTCCCCAGGTAAAATATGATTTCCCACAAACTGTGAATGTGATTAGTAAAGAAGATGTCAACCAGTCGAACATCTACCTTGGACATATTGGTGGCTTGAGGAGCAATCCTGATTATTTTGCGTTAATTTTGATGAATCGCATTCTCGGCACCGGATTTACCAGTCGTCTTTTCAAGAACGTCCGATCTCGTGAGGGACTGGCATATTCCGTTTTTGGAAGTTATTCGGCCAACTATGACTTTCCAGGCCTCTTTTACGTTGGTTGCCAGACCAAATCGGAGGCTACCGTTAAGGCCATCCGTGCTATGACAGAAGAGGTCAGAAAGATGACTGAATCTGAGGTTACCGACGAGGAGCTGGCCCTGGCTAAAGACAGCTATCTCAACTCGTTTGTATTCAATTTCGATACGAAGGGCGAAATTGTCGGAAGGTTAATGACCTATGCCTACTATGACTATCCCCTGGATTTTTTACAGAAGACCAAAGAAAACGTCGAAAAGGTCACCAAAAAGGATGTTCTACGCGTTGCGAAAAAATATCTCAAGCCAGATGAGATACAAATCCTTGCTGTTGGCAGGCCGCAGGATTTCGATGAACCACTGTGGGTATTAGGCTCAGTGAACGAGATCGACATAACTATCCCAGTGCCTCAGAAATAAAAAATTGCCTTTACAAAGGATAACCTAACTTGCACAGGTATATTTTGAGAGGTCCATCTGCACTTTCGGACTTGTCACATCGAGGCATGGGCCGGAGATTGAAGACGTCCGATATTGAAAATAAGCATGAGTGATGTCACACGCATCTTGAACGCGATCGAGCAAGGCGATGCTAAGGCTGCTGATGAATTGCTTCCATTTGTTTATGAAGAGCTCCGTGTTCTTGCTGCCCAGAAACTATCACATGAACTTCCTGGCCAGACACTCCAGCCTACAGCCTTAGTTCATGAAGCTTACATTAGGTTAGTTGGGCCAGAACCTCAGAATTGGGACAGTAGCGGTCATTTTTTTGCTGCAGCGGCAGAGGCTATGCGGCGAATTCTTGTTGACAATGCACGGCGTAAGAAAAGTCGAAAATATGGTGGAAATCGCCAAAGGATTGATTTGGATAATGCAAACTTATTCATAGAAAGCCTCTCTGAAGACCTTATCGCTTTGGATGAGGCTCTAACAAAGTTCGCTGGTGAAGATCCCGAGAGGGCTGATATGATAAAGCTTTGCTATTTTGGTGGTTTAAATATCGAGCAAGCTGCTAAAGTATTGAAAATTTCTCGCGCAACAGCCTATCGACATTGGTCTTATGCTCGCGCTTGGCTTTATGAAGAGATTAAAAAAGGATAACCTAAGGAAATCCTGAACAAATCTTGTGGTACTTTAGCATTTTTTAAATATTTTCTGAGACAATTTTCGTCAATTCTCGCATTGTATTATAGAAAAACATTATTAGGAGAATAGTTCTTGTCAGCAAAACCAAACAAAATTGAGTCGATATATAGTGCTGCCCTCGAAAAAAGTTCTGACGTAGAGCGATCTGCTTTTTTGGATAATGCTTGTGGCAGTGACTCTGCAACACGTACTCGTGTGGAGGCACTTCTTCGGGCTAATAGCCAGGCGGGAGATTTCCTTAAGATTCCTCCTTCATTTCAGGACATACCTACATATTTACCTATAGAAGAAGGTCCCGGTACGGCCATAGGCCGCTATAAGCTGTTAGAGAAGATTGGCGAAGGTGGCATGGCCGTTGTCTATATGGCAGAGCAAGAAAAGCCTATACGCCGCAAAGTCGCCCTGAAGATAATTAAATTAGGGATGGACACCAGGCAGGTTATTGCGCGGTTTGAAGCCGAGCGGCAAGCCTTGGCCCTACTGGATCATCCTAATATCGCCAGAGTCTTCGATGCCGGCGCAACTGAGACGGGCCGCCCATACTTTGTAATGGAACTTGTCCACGGTGTCTCTATCACCGGGTACTGTGACAAGAACAAACTGGACACGCCTAAACGTCTGGAGCTTTTCATTCAAGTCTGCCATGCCGTCCAGCATGCCCATCAGAAGGGAATTATCCACCGCGATATCAAGCCGTCTAATATCATGGTTACGATGCATGACGACAAGCCAGTCCCCAAGGTTATTGATTTTGGCATCGCCAAAGCGACCAATCAGCGTCTGACGGAAAAGACGCTTTTCACTCGTTATGCCCACATGATCGGCACGCCTGCGTACATGAGTCCTGAACAGGCCCAGATGAGCGGTCTGGACATCGACACCCGCTCGGATATCTACAGCCTCGGAGTGTTGCTCTACGAACTTCTGACGGGTCGAACACCATTTGATGCGAAAGAGTTGATGCAGTCGGGCATTGACCAGATGCGCAAGATCATCCGGGAAAAGGAGCCTCAGAGGCCAAGCACCAAATTCGCAATGCTTCAAATCGAAGAGCAATCCACCACGGCGATACGTCACTCGACGGACTCACCCAGGCTAACCTCTCTTCTTCGCGGCGACCTGGACTGGATTGTGATGAAGTGTCTGGAGAAAGACCGGACACGCCGCTACGAGACGACTAACGGTCTGGCTCTGGACGTCGCAAGACATCTGAGCGACGAACCGGTCGTTGCCCGTCCGCCGACTGCGATCTATCAACTCCAGAAAGCCTGGCGTCGAAACAAGGTTGTTTACACCGCCGTCGCCGCTGTTGTCATTGCTTTATTGTTAGCTGCGGGGATCAGCGTGTGGCAGGCATGGATAGCGAATACTGCTCGCAAGCGTGAGTACGCACTCCGCGAGGAAGCCCAGGAGAGCGAGCGCAAGCAGCGTCTGATTGCCTATGCAGCGGACATGAGCCTGGCCCAGAGATACTTGAATGAGAACGACCTCAGCAAGGTAGCCGAAATCTTGGGCCGCTATGGGCCCGAAGATGGTGTGAGCGGCATCTATTGGAGCCATCTCAGCACAGTCAGCAAGGGCGAAGAGATCCACACCTTCCCGCATAAAACCATGGTCAGGAGCATTTCCCTGTCCGCCGACGGCACCCGTCTGGCCTCCATCACCATGAGCGGCAAAGTTCGGCTATATGATGTGGATTCTCGGAAGCTGCTCCAGGAATATGGGGGAGGACACATGTCCTATGGGGCTCAGGATGGATCAGTAGCGCTATCGCCCGACGGTCGCCTGCTCGCCGCCGACCAGCAGGGGACTCTCAAGGTGTGGGATGCGGTCAGTGAGGAGGTGGTCCACGAGCAAGCACACGTGGTGGCGCCGATTTGCTTTTCTTCTGATTCGCAATCTCTCGTAGGAACAACCGAAGCAGGTCTCCATATCTGGAACACAACGGACTGGAAAAGCAGGAAACTATTGGGAGAGTCACTGGATACGGACGCCTCCGGATTCCGTTCTCTGACCTTTACACTTGACGGTAGTCGGCTGATTTTTTCCCCAACGCGATTCGCATCAAAGCTCATTGTTTATAGTCTTGACAAAGATGCGATCGAGGGTGAATTAACCGGTTTGGATCGTCCCTGCGTTATCTCCACCAACGGTACTGTCGTTGCTGCCGGCGGCTGGGGCGGCCATGTCTGTGTGTGGGATCTGGAGAGTCGAAAAATTATCAAACAGTTCAAGCCTCACAATAGTATCGTGCTGGGAGTTGCACTGTCACCTGACGGTAAGACACTGGTCACAGGCGGCAACGACAGTGTCATCAAGGTGTGGGACACAAAAACATATACTATAAAAGATTTTCTCACGGGACATCACAGCCAGATATGGAACCTGAAGTTTTTCGATGATGGTCAATATTTGGTATCAGCCAGCATGGATCAATCGGTCAAACTGTGGAAGTCGGACGCAATGAACTGGCACGCTCAGGACTCACCAGTAACCCAGGTTACCAAAGTCCAGGACAGCAAAGTCGCCAGTGCTGCTGCTCGCCAGCGCACGCCCAAGACTCTTGTGGTGACGCCCGGTGACAGCATTCAGGCGGCCATCGATAAGGCTGTGGCCGGGGACCGAATTGATATTTCCGCCGGCATTTACCAGATCACCGAAATGATCGTGGTGGACAAACCCTTGATCATCAGGGGCGCGGTAAGCAAGCAGGCAAATGGGCCACTGCCCACCATTCTCAAGGGTGCAACCGACCTGCTCTTCGTGATACACGTCGAAACGGGGGCGGTAAGTTCTTCAGTAATCCGAGATCTTCAGATCGAGGCCAATCTCAGCGGTATCCAGCACGTCTCAGGGGCCTGCGAGCTTCGCCACTGCCGCGTGATTATCAGATCGGCCTTGGACTTTAAGTCAGTGATCAGCCTGGAAGCAATGGCGAATGGGGATATTCCCGCGGACGTAGTGACTGTAAACGATTGCACCCTGTTGGCTGAGTATGCGGGCGATACCCCTGAGGGCACTCCCCCTGATGTGGACGTTATTCTCGCCAGCTCAGGCTCACGCTATGAGGAGATCCGCGTCACTGACTCTGAGATCATTAACGATGTGCCTAATAGCATTTCGAACGGCATCGAAACGCGCAGCACGATCGCTCACATAACCATTGACAACAACCACATCCGCACCCAGGGTATCAGTATCGTTATGCCGAACCACATCGGAGCCATTGACATTCGCGGCAACACGATATGGTCCGCTGGCAACGGCATCTTAGTGGGAAGCGAGAGCCAGGAGCGCAGCAACATCATCGGCAACCACGTTACCATCGATGATAAGGGAATTCAGGTCTATCCCCTGTTCCTCAAAAACTACATTGCGGCCTCCCCCTCGAAATGCATCAGCATTGGCCACGCCAGCGCAGGCGTCACAGCAGGCTTCTTCCAAAAGGAGGTCATTAGCCGCTGCACCAACTTTTTGGTGGAAAAAAACGTCTTGGCAGGCAATCCCAAATACGGCATCGCCTTGATCGATTCGCCCGAGCCTGGAAATTTCGGTCCGCCCACACCGAACGATTCCAATGACAACATAATCACTGGAAACGATTTCACCGACCTCAACGCCGAGTGGGACATCGCTCTGGGCGCATCGACCTTTGAAAACCTGGTCGTCGATAATGTGGGGGTCGAGTCGGTCTTTAGGGAGGCGGGAGACGGTGACCGCAACAGCATCAGCTTGGCACCGGAAAGTGCTTCGAGATATGTAGCGGATGAGATCACCAGTCCATCATTGAAAGGGAATCTTCTCGGCGATCCCGCGACACGTCCACTATGGGTGTGGTTGCCGCCGAGCTATGATACCTCACCGGAAAAACGCTATCCCACAATCTACATGCTCCACGGATTTACGGGTGACCACACGGCATTTAAATATCATCCAATGGTCAATGTAGATATCGGGGCGGTGGCTGCCGACTTGATTGCGAAAGGGCTTATGGAAGAAGTTATTATTGTAATGCCGGACGCTTCGAATGTTTATGGAGGTAGTTTCTATTCGAGCAACAAAGTGATCGGTGACTACCGAACTTATATCGCCCA
Organism: Planctomycetota bacterium; assembly: GCA_019456195.1. Taxonomy (GTDB): domain Bacteria; phylum Planctomycetota; class Phycisphaerae; order Sedimentisphaerales; family Anaerobacaceae; genus NIOZ-UU13. Next base: position 37,495 of record VRUK01000042.1, read on the forward strand.
CGACCTGGTGAAGTATATTGACAGAAAATACAGAACGATTCCGGAACGAGACAGCCGAAGCATTGCGGGAAATTCGATGGGTGCAAACGGAGCATTGTCTCTGGCAATGGAATATCCAAAGATATTCGGTGCAGTGGCCGCGATGAGTCCGTCCGCAGATCTCGCAGTGCCACCTACCACACTATATGGATTCATGAAAGCAAATCCCGAGACGTTAGACAAACCGACTTTAGCCCATAATACCGATGAATTAATATCGCTTCTGTCCGGCAATGTTTCGGTCAACGTTTTCTATGCCCGGGGAGCGGCCTTCTCTCCTAATCCTGACAATCCTCCCTTCTACGTTGATTTGCCGTTACGGTATCCCGAAAAGACGGTGGTACAAGATGTGTGGAATAAGTGGTTAGACCAAGACATGGTGTCCAAAATCGAACGGGCCGGTAAGAACCTGAAAAATACAAACATCTTCATTGACATAGGGGTCGGTCCGGTTACCTTCATGGCGGAGGGGCATGATATCAAATACCTTCTTGCTGCTTTGAAAAAGAAGGGCTTGGCCTACACCTTTGTGGAATCACCTGGGGATCACCTCTCACACCTTAGAGAAAGAACGACAGAGGTGCTTAAGTTCCTATCCGCCCCTGGAATCTATGTACCGAAACAAACTCAATCTGGAGGGGATAAAAATTAAGACAAACAATCGTTGTAAGAAAACCAAAAGCACATTCAGTGTTGGAAAGGAGGTAACGCCATATTAAGAGCAAGTAACCCGAATAAGCAGAATTTCAAACAAGTTGTAGTTAAAAAAAGCAGCCGGTGAGTGTCATGCCGCCAAGCAGTGACTCACCGGCCCAGCCCCACTCAGGCGTATGGTTTGCGCGCCCGAGGCAAGGCTCATTTAATTGTACTGCAAACCGCCAAACAAAACAATAAAGGAGAATCGAATCATGAAAAACACAATCACAAATCATTTAAATCGAAGTACCGTGCTGCTTACCGCGGCGATCATACTCACAGCCGCCCTAAGCACTACCGTGCCGGCCCATGAGATAGACCAAACCAGTCGCGTCATTTGGCCGGATCTCATTCCAATTCCTGTTGGATTCGAAGCCGAGGGAATCGAGCTGGGCAAGGATCAGGACTTTTTTGTCGGCACCGTGTCCTGGTCAGGTAATCTCACCAACGCCGGAGCTATTTACAAGGGAAATTTACTTACCGGAGAAGGTCATGTTCTCGTGCCGCCTACGGGAAAACCTGTAGCTGGTTTGTCCTATGATGCGCGCACAGATTATCTTTATGCCGCAACAGGGCATTCAGGGGGCTTCGCCGGCCCTCGCTGGGAACAGGGAATTAAAGTTTACACCGCCACCAGCGGACGATTGTTGGGAGAAATCATTTTCGGTGATGAACTGGTAATAAACGACGTGTTGGTCACGGACACGGCCGTATATTGCACGGATTCTATTAGTACGACTCTGTACAAGCTACCCCTTGAAGATGATGGGAAAGTCTTTTCATCTGCCGTGGAAAAGATCGAAATGACAGGCTTCGAGATGAATCCTGCCAAGTTCAACGCCAATGGTCTTGTAGGAGATTTCGACGGCAAAGAACTGGTGATAGTCAACATTTCCACAGGCGTTCTTTACCTGGTGGATACCGAAAGTGGAGCCGCGTCTCCGGTAAACATCCAGGGAGATGAACAATTATTCTCACATGGTGATGGACTCTACATGGATGGGCGAACACTTTATATTATGCGGAATTTCGATCATAAGATTGCAGTGGTGGAAATTTCGGATGATCTTACTCAAGGCACGTTCATTAAGAATCTCGTGAGTGACGATTTTTCGGTCCCGACTACCATCACGGGATTTGGCAACTGCATCTACGCCATCAATACGCACTTCTTGGAATTTACTGCCGAGGGCGCTGATACCACATTGATTCAGTCCGAGGTGGTAAAGGTGAATAAGTAAAGGATGATCACGCATTGTGTCCCTTTATTCCGTCCCGATAGATATCTATCGGGACGGGATAGGAGAGGTGAGGGGCTGATCTCGACGCCCTCCATTATGCAGATGAACAAGATTGGAAATTAATAGCAACAACCAAAAAGAACGCCGAATTTTAAGGAGGACTATTATGTCTAAGAAATTGATTTATTTTGTCTCTTTTGTTTTAGTGCTGAGTATAGTTTTGACAAGCGCAGTCAAAGCAGACCTTATCGGCTGGTGGAGGTTTAACGACGACTTTCTGGACTCCTCCGGTCTGGGTAACGATGGCATCCCGAAGGGCGACCCAACTTTTGTGGAAGGATATGCAGGATTTGCCCTTGAGCTTGATGGGAACGATTATGTTGTAATCGATGCTGTAGGTGATGATTTTACCGACACCGATATTACACTTAGCGCATGGGTTAAAACAAGCGACAGCAATGCAGACTGGTTCTCTTGTAATGCAGGAAATAGCGGCAATCAGGTCAGGCTTACTATTGAGGGTGGCAAGTTCGGTTTCGATACAGACAGCGAACACGCCTTGTCCACCACGACGGTAAGTGACGGCCAGTGGCATTTGCTGACGTTCGTCAGGAGCGGCAACATTGGCTATACATACGTCGATGGAGTGATGGAAAATTCATACGAGCCTGCTGACAATTATGCTTCCAATTATGCCGGTTATACCGGCGATTTTACATCGAGAGACTTATGGTCAATAGGCCAGGAATGGGACCCCGGTGGCCCGAGCGGCCATTTAACCGGCATTGTGGATGATGTCCGCATCTATGACCGCGCGCTGTTGGAGGCCGAGATTCTCGTTATTATGGAAGGTGGTGAAGGATATCTGTATGCCTTGAGTCCCATACCGGCTGATGGTTCCTACTTTGAGGATACCTGGGTAAACCTTAGCTGGAGGGCTGGAGATTTTGCTCTCTCACACGATGTGTACTTAGGCGAGAACTTTAACGCTGTGAACGACGGTACCACCGAGACATATCAGGGTAACCAGACCTCTACATTTTTTGTTGTCGGCTTTCCGGGATTTCCTTTTCCGGATGGCCTTGTTCCGGGCACGACATACTACTGGCGAATCGATGAGGTCAATGACACCGAGCCGAATAGTCCCTGGAAAGGTGACATCTGGAGCTTTACGGTTCCACCAAAGACCGCCTATGCACCCAACCCGGCTAATGGAGCCGAGTCTGTAAACCCGGATGTAGAGCTTAGCTGGACAGGAGGTTTCGTTGCGAAACTACATACCGTGTACTTCGGTGAAACTTTTGATGAGGTGGACAACGCCGCTGGTGGATCTCCTCAGGGGGCTACGACCTATACTCCCGGCCCACTTAAATTGACTAAGACTTACTACTGGCGAATTGATGAGTTTGATGCCGTCGCTACATTAAAAGGTGACGTTTGGAGCTTTACTACTCAGGGCGCCGTCGGGAGCCCGAAGCCCTCTAATGGCGATCTGGATGTAAAACAGACACAGGTTCTTACCTGGTCTCCGGGAGACAATGCTGCTTCGCATCGGATTTATTTCGGCACAGATAAAGAGGTTGTGCGTAACGCCGATACCGGTTCACCGGAGTATAAAGGCACACGAAACCTCGGCTCCGAGAGCTATGATACCGGAGAGCTTGAATGGAACAGCACTTACTACTGGCGGATTGACCAGGTCAATAACACTAATCCCGACAGTCCGTGGACAGGTCCCCTCTGGAACTTTACGACAGCCGACTTCCTTATCGTGGACGATTTCGAGAGCTACAATGACCTTGACCCCACCGATCCCGCAAGCAACAGGGTATCCCTTTCTTGGATAGACGGATTAAATGACCCGGCGAACGGCTCTCTCGTTGGTTACGATTATGTACCATTTAGAGCGCACATCGTTCACGGGGGTTTGGAGTCGTTGCCTTTTGCCTATGACAACTCCGTCGGTAAATCTGAGACAACTTTGACATTAACCGATAATAGTGACTGGACCGTTAATGGCGTTAACACCTTGACGATTTGGTTCATTGGTAGTTCGAATAACGCTGCTGAGAATTTGTACGTTGCTCTGAACGGTAATGCGAGAGTGGATAATGATAATCCTGATGCCACGCAGGCAACTGCCTGGACTGAATGGAATATCGACCTGCAGGCCTTTGCTGATCAAGGTGTAAACCTTGCAAATGTCGATTCGATTACTGTTGGCCTTAGCACGGCTACTGGGAGTACAGGTTTTATGTTCTTCGATGATTTACGTCTATATCCACCGAGCAAATGAACAAGACTGGAAACCAATAGGAACAACCGGAAAGAATTCCGGATTTTAGGGAGTAAGAAAAATGAAGACAAACAATAGTTACAAGAAAACCAAAATTACATTAATCGTAGTTGGATTGGTTATCGCTATTATGCTCACCAGTGCTGGGAGTGCCAGGGCAGCCACCTGGACACAGAAGACCCCTATGCCAACGGCAAGATGGGATTTATCCACCAGTGTGGTGGATGGGAAAATCTATGCTATCGGAGGTTTAGGTGGCCTTAAAAAGGTAGAAGAATATAATCCGGCGACAGACACCTGGACAGAGAAAGCTGACATGCCAACAGGAAGGATCTGGCTAGCCGCCAGTGCGGTGGATGGGAAGATATACGCTATCGGAGGTGATACTAATTGGCCAGGAGGCACTACGATTGCCACCGTAGAAGAGTATGATCCAGCGACAGACACATGGATGCAGAAGGCTGATATGCCAGGGCCAAGAGGTGCTTTATCCACCAGTGTGGTGAATGGGAAGATCTATGCTATCGGAGGTTACCATAACCACAGTGGATCCCCTGTATCAACCGTGGAGGAGTATGATCCGGCGACAGACACCTGGACGCAGAAGGCTGATATGCCAACGGCAAGGTCATGGCCATCCACTATTGTGGTGGATGGGAAGATCTACGCCGTCGGCGGGTACACAACAAGCGCAGGCCTTCCGACCGTAGAAGAGTATGATCCAGTGACAGACACGTGGACGAAGAAAGCCGATATGCCAGCGCCAGGAACTCCATCCACCAGTGTGGTGGATGACAAAATCTATGCTTTCGGTGGAGGTGCCCGTAGAGGTGGCCCGCCTCTTTGGAGCTTGTTCGAGTATGATCCAGCGACGGACACCTGGACAGTAAAAGACGACATGCCGGTCAGAATGCAAGGCATGGGTACCAGTGTAGTGGGCGGGAAAATCTATGTCATTGGCGGATCGTCAGCACCTTATCCGTTTAGCCCGTATCTCTCAACCGTGTGGGAATATGACACCGGACTCGGCGTCCCATCACCTGACTTCAACGGCGACGGAGTTGTCGATGGCGCAGACATCTCCATCATGGTGGACCACTGGCACACAGATGAGCCATCCTGTGATGTTGCCCCAGCGCCCTGGGGTGATGACATAGTAGATGTCCAGGACCTGATTGTCCTTTCTGAATACCTATTAGAGGATATATACGACCCAACACTCGTAGCACACTGGGCACTTGATGAGACAGAGGGCGATATCGCCTTCGACAGCGCTGGCATAAACGATGCCTTCGTCGTTGGCGGTCCTGTTTGGCAGTCCGATGGAGGACTGGTCGATGGCGCGCTTCAGTTGGACGGAGTGGATGATGTTGTTGTTGCCGGTCCCGTCCTGAATCCGGCATACGGGCCGTTCAGTGTTCTGGCCTGGATCAGAGGCGGTGCCGCAGGACAAACCGTCATTTCCGAGCCAGGTGGCGTAAATTGGCTGTCCGCAGATCCGTTAGAAGGCTCTTTGATGACGAAGCTTACAAGCCCCGGCCGCTTTGGCGGGCCTATGCTTTCGCAAACAAATATCACTGATGGCAATTGGCACCGTATAGGTCTCGTCTGGGACGGTTTGAACAGAACACTCTACGTCGATAGTATTGCAGTGGCTCAAGACACACAGGATCGTTTGGGAGGCTCAGATAACGGTCTGTACATTGGCACCGGCAAAGCTATGGCACCCGGAACCTACTTCTCCGGCCTTATCGACGACGTTCGCATCTACAACCGAGTTGTGATACCCTAAGAAATCGAGGCACTGGCGATTGAGCAGCCGGTCAATGCCGGAAAGGAAACTAAATCGAAACCAGCAAATTCAAGGAGACCAAAAATGAGTAATAAAATCAAAATCACATTCGTCGTAGTTGGATTGGTGACCGCTATTGTACTCAGCAGTGCCGCCAGTGCGAGAGCAACCACCTGGACGCAGAAGGCCGATATGCCAACGGCAAGATGGGGCTTATCCACCAGTCTGGTGGATGGGAAAATATATGCTATCGGAGGTATAGGTAGCTTTAAGAAGGTGGAGGAATATGATCCGGCGACAGATACCTGGACAGAGAAAGCTGACATGCCAACAAGAAGGATCTTTATAGCCACCAGTGTGGTGGATGGGAAGATATACGCCATTGGCGGTGAAACCTCTTGGGGAGGGGGGACTAAGCTTGCCACCGTAGAAGAGTATGATCCGGCGACAGACACATGGACACAGAAGGCTGATATGCCAACACCAAGAAATCTTTTAGCCACCAGTGTGGTGAATGGGAGAATCTATGCTATCGGAGGTGGGAGTACCCCCCTCAGCCTCAAAAAGGTTGAGGAATATGATCCGGCGACAGATACCTGGACAGAGAAAGCTGACATGCCAACCGGGAGAAAATTTGTATCCAGCAGTGTCGTTAATGGGAAAATATACGTCTTCGGCGGGCAAAAACCAAACACATCGTCAGCCTTTTCCACCGTAGAAGAGTATGATCCAGTGACAGACACGTGGACGAAGAAAGCTGATATGCCAGCGCCAAGAACCGCCTTATCCACCACTGTGGTGGATGAGAAAATCTATGCTTTCGGCGGATCTGCCAGTAAGAATAACGTGCCTCTTTTCACCTTGTCCCAGTATGATCCAGCTACGGACACCTGGACAGCAAAAGACGACATGCCGGTCACAATGCTGGGAATGTCTACCAGCGCAGTAGGTGGGAGGATCTATGTCATTGGTGGATCGTCAACACCTCATCCCTATAACCCGCCTCTCTCAACCGTGTGGGAATATGACACCGGACTCGGCGTCCCATCACCTGACTTCAACGGGGACGGTGTCGTCGATGGTGCAGACTTCTCCATCATGGTGGACCACTGGCACATGGATGAGCCATTGTGTGATATTGCCCCGCTACCTTTCGGAGACAGCTTCGTCGATGTCCAGGATCTTGTCCTCCTAGCAGAGTACCTGTTTGAGGAAATAGACGACTCTACGCTCATCGCACACTGGGCGCTGGATGAAACAGAAGGTAATATCGCACTGGATAGTGCCGGTGGCAACGGCCATAGCGACGGATATGTCATGGGTAATCCTCTCTGGCAACCTACTGGTGGACTGGTCGATGGTGCGATTCGGTTGGACGGAGTAGATGATTATATCATTACCAGTCTGGCTTTAAATCCGATAGAGAAGCCGTTAAGCGTTCTCGCATGGGTCAAAGGCGGCGCCCCGGGACAAACAGTCATCTCCGGGGTGGGTAGCACAAATTGGTTGGGTACAGACTCTATAGAAGGCTGCTTGATGACGGAGCTTAAAAGTTCCGGCCGCTTTGGCAGTCCTCTGGTATCGCAAACAAACATCACTAACGGTGAATGGCATCATGTAGGTTTTGTCAAGGATGACCTGAAAAGAACACTTTACGTTGACACCCTTGTGGTGGCCGAAGACTTGCAGTGGGACTTGGAAGGCTCAAATAGTGGCATTTATATTGGTACTGGTAAATCAATGGAACCTGGAACATATTGGTCCGGCCTGATCGACGACGTCCGCATCTACAACCGAGCAGTAAGACCATAGAAAATCGAGGTGATGGCTCGTTAGGCCAACTCAGAAAGAAACAAAACGTTCATAATAACCACACACCATCTCTTTTGCCCAAATGGCCGGTAGTTTGAGACTGCCGGCCATTTTCTTTATGATTAGCGATAATTTATTGATTTAGAAATTGCCGCGTTGGCCAATAACAGCACAA